>NZ_MCTY01000163.1:0-57973 GCF_002873635.1 Shewanella sp. 10N.286.52.B9 | reverse complement strand
ATTTTAATCCTCTCCATTGCCGTAAACTAGCCCTATTAAATCAACGCAAGCGTTTTAGATTGTTATTTTGTTATCACTACTAACAGCGCTTTCATCTCTGTGAAGCTAAGGGAAAATTATGAAATTTTTACACACTATGATCAGAGTTGCAGATCTTGAGAAATCGATTGAATTTTATACTGATGTGCTGGGTATGAGTGTGCTCGATAGAGCTGAAAACACTGAATATCGTTATACCTTAGTGTTTGTTGGTTATGCCGATCAGCCAGATGGCACTAGCATTGAGCTGACTTACAACTGGGATACAGACCAGTATGATATGGGTAATGCCTTTGGTCATTTAGCCTTAGGTGTGGATGATATTTACGCTGCTTGCGACAAGATTAAAGATTTAGGCGGAAAAGTCACTCGTGAGCCCGGCCCTGTAAAAGGCGGCGCGACGCACATCGCATTCATCACTGACCCTGATAACTATCAAATTGAGCTGATTCAACTGAGCTAACTGAACCGAGCTAACTGAACTGAGCTCGTTATCTCAAAGCCCTATTACATCGGCTGCTCAATGACCCATTTTTCGAGGAATGACAACATGAAACAAGCATTATTTCAAACGCTGCAACTAGGCCGTCATACACTAACCAACCGCATTGTAATGCCACCAATGACCCGTTCACGTGCTTCACAGCCAGGAAACTTGGCTAATGACATGATGGCAAAATATTATGCTCAGCGCGCACAAGCGGGTTTAATTGTGGCTGAAGGCACGCAGATTTCTGCAATGGGTCAAGGTTATGCTTGGACACCGGGTATTTACAGCCCTGAACAAATTGCGGGTTGGAAAAAAACCACTGATTTAGTTCATCAACAAGGCGGGGTTATTTTTGCTCAGCTTTGGCACGTTGGCCGCGTTACTCACCCTGATAATATTGGTGGCGAGCAACCTATTTCATCTTCTGCCCTTAAAGCTGAAAATGTAAAAGTCTTTATCGACAACGGCACCCAAGAGCCTGGTTTTGTTGATGTGGTTGAGCCACGGGCAATGACCAAAGCAGATATTAAAGCTGTGATTGAAGAATATCGTCAAGCGGCGCTTAATGCGATTGAAGCGGGTTTTGATGGCATTGAATTACATGCTGCTAACGGTTATTTAATTAACCAGTTTATTGATTCAGAGGCGAATAACCGCACCGATGAATACGGCGGCTCAGTAGAAAACCGGTTACGTTTTTTAAGTGAAGTGGTTGGCGCTATGATTGAGGCGATTGGCGCTGACAGAGTTGGGGTGCGTTTAGCTCCATTTACTTCATTAAATGGCACCGTTGATGCTAACCCTGTTGAAACTTACACTGCTGCAGCAGCGTTATTAAATACCCATAAGATTGTGTATTTACATATTGCAGAAGTGGATTGGGATGATGCTCCTGAAACCCCAGCAGGCTTTAAAAAAGCGGTACGTGAAGCATATCAAGGGGTACTCATTTATGCCGGTAAGTATAACGCCGATACCGCAGAGCAAGCGATACAAAATGGCTTAGTGGATATGGTTGGTTTTGGCCGCCCATTTGTGGCAAACCCAGATTTACCTAACCGTATTAAGCATGGTTACCCATTGGCTGCGCATGATCCAGCCACCTTATTTGGTGGTGATGAGAAAGGCTTAACTGATTATTGTGAGTATGCTAGCAACTAATGCCTATAAAGCGCACGCTTGCTAGTTAAGCAGTCGCTAAACAGGTTAAAATATAATAGCCACTTTACTTCACTGTAAAGTGGCTATTTTACTATATGAGGGGGTGGTTAAGCTAACCGCTAATACCTTTCTTTTTATCAATGCATGACGATCCATGCATATTGATACAGCACTTTAGTTAATCTTATTTTCACTGCGGCCTGCTTGTTTTAGGCGCTGATGAGCTGTGTCTGTTTCAATATTACTCTAGAGAATTATCAATGCGCGGAGCGTTATATTTATTTATTGCCACCTTGTTGGCTGCTGTTGGCTGGATTTCGTCAAAGCTTGTGGTTGATGAAATGCCCGGCGAAGTGTTTATTGCTAGCCGCTTTATGTTAGCTAGTCTGATTTTATTACCTTTTTGCTATAAAAGTATTTGGCGATTAAGAGCCAAGCAGTTGCTATTAGCCTGCGGAGTAGGCATTTTCTTGGGGATGTCGTTACAGATTTGGGTGTTTGCGGTATCGATCAGTAATAGCCTGTCTGAAGGGGCATTTATCATGAGTTTAGCGATGATCATTGCGCCTATGACCGCCTGGGTTTTGTTTAAAGTTAAGCCTCACCGCGCATTTTGGTTAGCTTTACCCATCAGTGTGGTAGGGATGATGTTACTGAGTTTAAGTAATGGCTGGCAAGTGGAGACCAGTCAATGGTATTTCTTACTTGCCTCTTCATTGCTGTCTGTTCATTTTGTGTTGAACAAAAAAATTAGTCTCAGTATTAAGCCACTTGATTCGATATGTTTACAGTTATTTATGGTTGGCTTAGTTGCTGCTGTGTATGTTGCCTTTACCCAGCAATTAAGCTTTGAGGTCAATGATAGTTTGATATTTTGGTTTGTGGTCTCTACTGTTATCGCTACGTCAGTGCGTTATGTATTTCAGACTCTAGGCCAGTATCAAGTTAAGATGGAAACCGCGGCATTGATTATGATTTTAGAGCCTATTTGGACCATGATCTTAAGCTTTAGTCTGTTAGATGAGCAAATTTCGCTGCAAAAAGTTATTGGCGGTGCGCTGATTTTTATATCCCTAAGTGTTTATATTAAGCTGTCTAAGCCACCTAAAAACGCTAACTGATGCACTAACAACAAAAAGCCAGTCGTGAGACTGGCTTTTTAGTTAAGGCTCTACAGACCGATTAGAGCTGGTTTAAGTATTTCTCAACGCTGGCAAGTTCACGCTGCTTTAAGCTGACGCAGTTTTTAACACTTTCATCGAGCTTGGCTAAGGTACGGCCAAACTCAGGTGTTTGCGCGACTTTTGGCTTAAAGAATGTGTTGGTTGTATCCAGTGCCGCTAAATCACAACCGCTACCGGTAAACGATGGGATCATCGCCACCGCAAAGGGAGGTAGTTTCGCTTTTATGGCGCTGAAGTTAGCATAGATCCAATCTCTAAAGCGTTGTTTACGCTCATCGGTATAAGCTTGCCCTGCAAAGATATAGCGTAAATCTGGCGCATTGACTTTATCGGTCAAACTATAAGCTAGCACGCTGTTTTGTAGTTTTTCAGTAGGCGCATAGCCTAAGGCATACATTAAACGAGTGCGTTTTTGCGGGTCTTTCGTTACCTCAAATTCAGCTTTTACTTTCGCTAATACCTTACTGTCACCAAAATACACTGCAATATTGAGGTAAGTGCCGATAAGGTACTGGTCAACATCGTTATTACCATTAAGGTACAAGTCAGCTTGTTTTTTAGCGGTTGCAATTGTGGCTTTATCTTTGGCTTCAAAAGCTAATAAGTTAATCAATGTTGGGCGTAACTTACTAATAGATGACTTTTCATCAACTTTTGCAGTAACACCGTACTTCTCGATTGCGCTTTGTGCTCTTGAGGCAATGAACTTAGCCCATAGCTCTTGGTTGGTGTCATCAATAAAGGTGCGTTTTTGAGATTGTAAGTAACCTAATGCGGCAGAGACGATTTGCGGATGTTGGTCATCAATAAATGCGCCTAAAATATTCAGTAACTCACCACCTGAGATAAAGCCGGCATCTAATAAGGCATCAGCTGCTGAGATCAAGGCTTTACGCTCACGAGCTGTAAGCTGGGTTTTAGCATTGGCTAATAAGTTGCTCATTTGTGTTTCATCTAACAACCAGCGGTAGTAACCCATGGCGTCTGAATCTGGATAAATCCAATCAGGACTGAATGCTAATTTGATGGTTTGCGATTGACTGGTGAGTAAAATGGTTTCGGTTGCAACTTTGTCGCCTTTACCGTATTTAACCGATACTGGCACAGTCCAAGACTGCTTTGCAGCTACAGTGCCAGCATTTACAAAGCGGCTTTGTTTAAGGGTTAGCTTATCACCTGCTAATGACACATCGATTAAAGGGTAAGACGATTGTTCAATAAAGGTGCTTAAGATACTGCCAACATCTTTGCCAGAGGCTTTTGATAAGGCATTCCAAAGATCATCAGCTTCAGTATTTTGAAAGGCATGATCTTTAATGTATTGACGAATACCCTTATTAAATTCAGCCTCGCCGATATAGTTTTCTACCATATCTAGCACTGCTTCGCCTTTACTATAGGCAAGGCCTAAACCGTCCATAATGTCGGCTTCGGTTTTAATGGGCTTGCGGATAGGCTTGGTCGATACCCGCGCATCTAATGACATCACGTAGTTTTTGGATAATGCTAAGTTAGATTCAAATTCTGGGTGAATTTGCTCGGTCACTTTCGCAGCCATCCAGCTGGCAAAAGCTTCGTTTAACCATAGGTCATTCCACCATTGCATGGTCACTAGGTTACCGTACCATTGGTGTGCTAGCTCGTGGGCAATAATTGAAACGGCCGTTTTTTTGCTATTTTGGCTGGCGGTTTGCTCATCAACTAACAAAATATCTTCACGATAAGTGACTAAGCCTGCGTTTTCCATCGCCCCAAAAGGAAACTCAGGTACGGCAACGCTATCAAGCTTTTGATAAGGGTAATCGACCCCAAAATAATCTTCTAATGCACTAAGCACTAACGGCATTTGCTCGGCTGCATATTTGGCTAGCTCGATTTTCCCCTTAGTGGTTATTACGCGCCCTGGGACTTTCATGCCTGTGACTTCAATTTCTTCAAATTGACCCACAGCATAAGCAACAAGGTAAGAGGATATTGGCTTGGTTTGAGCAAATACGTGAGTTGTCAGGCCATCTTTGGTTGCAACTGAAAGCTCTGGGGTATTGCTGTAAACCTTTTCAGTACTTGGGGCTGTGATGGTGACTTGAAAAGGGATTTTATATTCTGGTTCATCAAAGCTTGGAAAACTGCGGCGCGCATCACTCATTTCAAACTGGGTAAATAAGTAGGGCAGGCCGCCATCAATGGTTTTATACAGGCCGACAGATTGACGGTTATAGGGAGCTGTGAAATCCATTGAGAAAGAATATGCACCAGGTTCGATAGTATGTGGGCAGTTAAACAAAACCACCCCAGTATCTTGCATGATTACATCTAGTTGGCAGTCTTTGTTGTTAGCTGATTTGGCATCTAACTGGATATTGCTAGCAGTGTATTCTAAGCCGTTAAGTTGTAATTGCTTAGTGGCTTCAAGCACTTCAATTTGAATGGCTGTGCTGCCTGAGAAGTTATCTTTTACTGGATCTAAGTTGAACTTAATACTTTGTGATAGTGGCTTGGCGACTTTACTTAGCACGTATTCATTGGCTAAGGCGTCGGTACTTCCCACAAATGAGAGCGTAACCAGTCCCGCAGTGACGATTCGATACATGTTATTTCCTGTTGTTTTAATTATCATTCCATGATGTTTAATGGCATTGATTAGGATTGAGTGACTATTAGCGTTTTTATTGATAATGATTGTATTCATAACGCTTGTATTGGAACCATTGCATTGATGATTCTATAGGGTCATTTAAAGCTGATGCTGATTATAACAAATTAATAACCGCATGGTGACTAGGTCGCATCTTTTACATGGCGGTTGTTGTAACAATTGATGACTTGCTTAGAGTATTTAGTGTGATTACTTAGAGTAGCGCTTGATTGAAGCATCATCTAATCCCAGCTTGGCGATTGCTAGGTATTGAGTTACTTATGGCTTAGAGCTGATTTAATGGCCGAAATAAGGCAAATATTATCGTTGAGGTTTGCCTTATATTCGGATCTTGTGTTCTTAGTATCAAAAGTAGTTTTTAGTATCAAATGCCGATTTTAAATTATTAGCAAACTCGATAAATTTCTCTTTAATGGTGCGCTTGATAGACACCTCCAGCGAGCCCAAAATAACCTTACCCTCAATGGTGATGACAGGAGCTTGGCGGGTTGCGATAGAAGGCGCTTTGTTTTCAATGCTACTGACGAGCCCGTAAGTTTTACACACCACATTAATGCCTTCAGGAACATAGATACTGCTACTGCCCAAAAAGCAATTAATCTCAATGGTGACATGTTGATGCTGAAAAATGGCATCACTAAAATCCAGTGTGGTTTCACCTATAATATTATTAACCTTAATAACCTTTGGCACCACCCATTGGCCGCTACGTTCACTGTTACCTAATATGCTGGTTAAGCGCATATCTTCAGTGGCAGTTTTGCTGCCATAGTTTGGCGCAAACTGGTGGTCTTTTTGCTGACTATAGTCAGTATCAGCGGTTAAGGTTAGGTCTGCGACCAGTGCGACGATCTCTTGATGAACACTTGAGTTCATTGCCTCATCAAGGCGTCTTTCAAAGGCTTCAGCAGAGATAATGCCGTGGCTATAATTGACAATTAACTGATCGATAACTTGTTCTCTGACTTGCTCAATAGGGCGATCTTCTAAAATCACGGCCATAATGTCACTCCTTGGACTTTATAGTACATAGTGACTCAGATTTTAGTCACTAGGGTAGATGTTGTATTTAAGTTAAATTAAAGCAATATGCAGGCCAGTTTAAAGATGCTATATAAAAACAGTGCTTTATCATTCTTGCAGCATTGCGTTATCGTTTTTAACCTTTATAAATGCAAATGATATAGTGAAAGTAGCCAGCTGAATTAGTCAAAATAACCAGTGAACAGCCATGGGTTTGTCATTTTTTCTACGTATAGTTACGCTATAGAGCCATCTGCACCCGCTATTACGGATTTTTTATGGTTTAAAAACTCCATAAAGATTGGTGTCTAGCACTCTTTTTTTCTCAATGGAAAAGCCTAAAATGCACGCATCGGCATCACCTATGAGGAAAATCATTATGTCACACCCAATTATTGCAGATTTGAATAAACGTTATACTGTGAAAAAGTATGATTCAAGTAAGCGTATTTCAGCAGCGGATATGGACGTAGTGAAACAAGCGATTCGTTTAACTGCTTCTTCTATTAACTCACAGCCGTGGAAATTTATCGTATTAGAAACTGATGTGGCAAAACAACGTTTTCATGAAACGTTTGCCAATATGCACCAGTTTAATCAGCCTCATGCTACTGAAGCCTCCCATGTGATTTTATTTGCCCATAACCCTAAGTTCACTAAAGATGACTACAGAAAAGTTGTTGATGTTGAAGTGTCGTCAGGTCATTTACCGGCAGACATGTATGACAACATGCTAAATGGTGCTTTTGGTTTTGCAGAGCAAAATACTGATGACAGTGGTTTTAATGGCCATTGGACTAAAGCGCAAACCTATATTGCTATTGGTAATACCTTGCATACGCTAGCTCGTTTAGGGATTGCTTCTACATCGATGGAAGGTGTTGATCCAAGCTTAATTGGTGAAATTTTTAAAGAAGAGTTAGATGGTTACGTTTGTGAGTTTGCGCTAGCAATGGGTTATCACAAAGAGGGTGAAGATTATAACTTTGGTTTACCTAAATCGCGTTTACCTGAACAAGATGTCATCACTGTTTTATAAACTATATTTGGTCGTTTAAATTATAGCTTGTAACAGCTTTCTAATTGATTATTCTGCCCCTGTTATTAAAGCCCATCATGTACTCATGATGGGCTTTTTTGTGTTGAGAATTTTTAAAAGATTAAATCAGCAGCTTAGTCTCCATTTTAAACAGTCACTATTTCACAGGAAGGTGGAAAATTTTAGGTTCGGCTTTAATAAGCCCTAAATGACTGATAATGCTGCAATGTAACCCGTCACATTAACGTTGAGCATGAGTTAAACCTTTATAGGGACTGACTTTAACTGGAATACTGATGAAATTGAGTAGCCTCTGCAAGGTGCTATTCATACGTGTCATGCCATGAACCGCTGGCGCTGAAACGATATTATGAAGAATGGAATGTATTTGATGGGAGGCATGAATATTGATGGATGAATGCAGCTGCTTTGGTTGATAGTAATATCATTAAGGCATTGCGCAATCGCTAACAACAGACAGTATTAAGAAGAGGAATTACTTAGCTGCAGCTTATTGATAAAGCCGCCATTATGTTCAGTGTTTCAAGTCGTTCTCAACATGGTAAGTTATTCCAAAAAGTGTAGAGTCATAACTAAAGCGACTAAAAATGCTGATAAAATGGTAAAAAGGTGGGATTAATAATGACGTATTAGCTTGATTTTACTCTCCCAGTAATGGCTTGGGAGAGTCGTGAAAGTAAACTATAACTTCTTTAATAAGGAACTTGGTTTTGCCATAAATTGTTGTTTACCGCCTTGTCATAGCCATTTTGGTATAAGGCTTCCATGTACTGCTGATCAAACATTTTCTTGGTGGCAGGTTCTGCATCAAACTTGTCGTCAATATAAGTGAATGACAAATCGTAGTTATTTACTTCGCTGTAATACAGCATTCGATATAAATCACCTCTAGCTTGTTGAACCGTCATACTTTTCAAACTGCGATTCAGTAGTTCAAGGCCTTTATCATGTAGGGAAATATAAGGTGATTTTAATACCCCGTTACGGATAACGTGAATATTAGTTGGTTGCTGATAACCTAAAGCCTGATTGACTAACCCATAATCGAAATTACCTGGGTCGACAAACATTTGTGAGTTCATGCCGCCATCAACATGTAGTTCTTCTAGAGGCTTTCCATCTATCTCAACATTGATGAATTGTGGTGGAAACACCCCTGGAATTGACGAGCTTGCGGCTAAAATTTGATGAACTAAGTCATATTTATTTGGTAAGTTACTGGCAGCAATTTGGCCAATATTCCAGATCATCAGCTCGCCAGAATCAAACTGCGTAGTGCCAATAAATAGTCGACGCCCTTTTTGGTGTTCAGTCGCTATTTTATCAATCATTGTAGCAGGGTAAAACTGCTCCACTAGCTCATATAGACTACTGCCATCAGTAAAGGCATCTTTAAAAAGAGCATTTAAAAAATTGCGTTTACCTAATATAGCCTTATCGTTAAGGCCTAGCATGACTTGCTTTAATCGATGAATTTCATCACCACCAATAAATGCAAATGGTGCAATCAAAGAGCCTGCACTGATCCCTGTGACAATGGTGTATTGCGGTAGTTGATTACTATCATAAAGGCCGTTTATTACTCCGGTGCCATAAGCACCCTTAGCACCACCACCCGATAACACTAATATATTTAGCTTTTCTGACGCACTTGCTAATGGTGTGGTGTTGGTGGTTGCATCATATAAAAACGCAGGTTGTTCATCAGCCCAAAATCGATAAGGTTCAGCTATTTCGGTTTGATCCGCCGCCACGAGAGCATCTTTGTAATTGTTAGCATCAACCCGTTGTTCAAGTTGATGATTTGAGCTACAGGCCGTTATGAACAAGGCAAAAAATATTAACTTAATAAGGTTCTTCGGGGTGTTCATTAGTGTCTCCATTTAGCCGTTTAGCGGCTAAAAATCTAAAGATATTTTAAATCAAATTAGCAATATTATAGAAGCGAAAGCGGTTTCTATGATCTGCTGATAATTAATATTAGAAGGTTAATGGACATTGTGTAATCTGTTAAATCGCGTTTGAAGGATTTAACCCTCACAAAACGGCTAACGTGAATTGCTATCGTGAATTGCTATCGTCAATTGGGGGTAGATGGGCGATTTATCGATTTTAAACCGTGTAAATCTCACGCTTTTACTACTCTATAGCGGTTAATTTTATTACTTCAATGTTAATGATGATGGTTCGATCCTTCATAAGCGATTACAAGGTAAGGGTTAAATTAATTACTATAAATTTAATTATTCAGGCTCATACAGCAAAGATGCAAACCTTAACCTAATATTAGGCTTGAGCTACTTTGATGATTCACTAGCCAAACCCTAGCAATCAGAGATACATGGAGTTAATTATGACCGTGTTTTACCGTTCTACCCTTGCAGTGCTTATTTCATTAACATTAGTGGCCTGTGGCAGTGATGACAGCCCTAGTGTTACAGATCCAGAACCTGAAGTACCCGTTGTCGAGCCACTGCCACCACAGCAGATTGATCGGATCATTGGTGATAGCACCGTAATGGGGCTTAAAGAGTCAGTGGTGATTAATGATGTAGAGGGTACGGCAACGCGAGTTGAGTTAGAGGCGTTTAAAGGCATTACTTATGCGACTTCTGCGCGCTTTGAGCACAGTGTGGTCACAGAATTAACAGATGTGGTCGATGCAACGGTTTTTGGTGATGCTTGCCCGCAACTTGATTTAACGGTGCAGGAGCAATCAGAAGATTGTTTAAACCTTAATATTTGGCGCCCAGAAGATACGGTCGAGTCCGCTGATTTACCTGTTTATGTGTTCATTCATGGTGGTGATTTTGAATTTGGTTCAAGCTCAGACCCGCTAGTACAAGGCGATAATGTTGTCGCTCAGGGGGCATTAGATGATAAACCATTTATTGCGGTCACTCTAAATTATCGTTTAGGTATTTTAGGTAGCTACTGGCTTGATGGTAGTAAGAACGACAAAGGCGGTAATTTTGCTTTAGGTGACCAAAAACGCGCGCTTGAATGGGTCAATAACAATATTGAATTATTTGGTGGTAACCCAGATAAGGTTACCCTTGTTGGCCAAGGCGCTGGCGCCATGTCAGTAGGGATTTTACAGCAAACCGAAAACAGTGAAAGTTTTGCTGGTGACTATTTCCAGCGCGCTATTATGCAAAGCAACCCTTATGGCTTTGATTATAAGTCTTATGATCAAGCCAAAACCTTTCAAGGTAAGTTACAAGATTATGGCGATGAGTTATTTGCTGAAGAAGGCTCTGTGGTACTTGATGAGTTAACCCTTGAACAAATCATGCAAGTGCAGGAAAAGGCACTAAATCCATTAGCGAAAGTTGGCGCTTGGTCAGGATTAGACTGTATTGATGTGGATAACTTAGTAGGCAGTGGTTTATGTTTAACCTCTAAACTTAGCGCTGAAACTACGCCGTTAGCCAATTTAAAGCCTTTTTCGCCTTATGTTGATTTTCGCGCTAGAGGCGGTATTTTTGTCCCTGAAATCAGTGGTTATCATTTAAAAGCGCAGCCAGCATTAACTGAATTAAATGTACCGACTGTATTAGGCTTTAACAGTAATGATTCAAGAACAACGGCATTTCTGCCGAGTTTAACTTCATTAATACCGACGATTATCAATTTAATCCAACAGCTTAATGATGCGCCTGAAGATCCTGATTTAGCCGCTTTAGATATTCAGGCTTGGTTAGAATCCCAAGATAACTTGGCATTGTTAGAGCAAGAGTTAATGGCCATAACAAACTCAGATGTTGAAGCCCAAGTTGAGTTAGGTGACATTTTACCTAGCACAGCCTATGACGCCATTACCCGCTTTTTCTTTGGTTTAGGCAATGGCGCTATCATAGATGAACTGTTTAAATTAACGGACTTTTATCCAAACGATGAAAGTGAGTTAAGCGGTGCCACAGGTAATATGGCGCAATTTAATTTACTCGTAAACGATATGCTGTTTAGTGGTCCAGCACGGGTTATGGCCAAGCAAACCAGTGATAATGGTGTGGTGCCAGTGACTTTTTATAACTTTGATTACAAACCAAGCTTTAATGTGTGGACCACAAGTAATGAAGCAACATCCATTGACCTTGCAGCGCTAATTAAATCAATTAGCTGCATTGGTAACATTTGTAATGGTGCGGAATTACCATTTGTGTTCAATAAACCTTATACCGTGACAGGTAACAAGGTTACTCCAAGTGATAGTGATATGATGTTAATGGATAAATTGTCACGTCTTTGGTTTAGTGATGAGCTGTTTGATAACTATCAATTCAATACCAGCGATGACAATGTGTTAGTGATTGATGGTGACACCAATATACAACTTGAGTCTGATTGGGATAAAAGAAAGCAAGCTGGTATAGACCCTGAGTTACGCGAAGGTCGCTTAACGGGTCTTGAGGATTTAGGCTTAATTTTAGGCTACTTTAATTAATGACTAAATAAGCTTTATCTTTATCGCTTTGATTGGCGGCTAGCATTTGCTAGCCGTAATTTTTTAACCATAATGACGGTATATCAATGAACATGCATTCTATTTCTAAGTGCCTAACTGTACTTAGCTTTATTATTGTTACCATAGTGGTGACTGGCTGCGCAACGTCTTACCCTGAGGTTGAGGACGGTTTTCAAGCGGATTGGGACTCGAAAAAATACCATGCTGATTTGTACTTAATCCCTACCGCACAAGAAGCCTTAGCGAGGCGTATTGAGCTAGTGCGTCAAGCCAAAAGCTTTATTGATATAACTTACTTCTCATGGAACAAAGATACGTCGGGATTAATGCTTTTTGCCGAAATTAAGCAAGCTGCCGATCGCGGTGTAAAAGTCAGAGTAACCCTTGATGACTTGTTGGTGTTTAATGAAAAGTGGCTTGCAGAGCTCGCCCACCATCAAAATATCGATATTCGTATTTTTAACCCTTTCGACTCTCGAAAAATGGGTTGGATTGGCCGTGCGATGGACTTTCAAATTCATCAGCAACAGCTGGATAATCGCCTGCACGAAAAGTACTTTAACGTTGATGGTCACAATATGATTTTAGGTGGCAGAAACATTGGCGATGACTACTTTGGCTATAGCACTGAGGCAAACTTTTTTGATTTAGATGTCATTTTTAAAGGTGACGTCATTAAGGCTTTTGAAGCGAATTTTGATGGGCTGTGGGGCACTGATTATTTGATCCCAATCGAAATGCTTGTAGAAGTGAAGCAGGTGGGAGTATTTACCGAGTTTGAAAAAACTTATCGGCAACAAACTGAAAACCGCCAACAAGTGGTGAATGCGATTAATCAGCAAGTGCAGAGCTTAACAGAAGTGGGTTATACCGCAGCTGTTGTGAAACCTGTCTTTGATTCGCTTGAAAAGATGAAAGACAGTAAGCCATATTTTAGAAGTCGAGTTGAAAATCTAATGACTGATCCGGTGAATGATGCCAAGAAAGCCGTAATTTCAACGCCTTACTTAATTCCAACCGATAATAAATTTACCATTATTGAAAAGCTTAGTGCCAATAATGCACAGATCACTTTAATCACAAATTCATCGGCATCAAATGATTCGGGGTTTGTGCCGGCATACTTTGAAAAGCATCGCCCACTGTTATTAGATATGGGGGCGGATTTATATGAATATAAAGATCATGCTAAAAATAGTGATCATTTTTACCATAGTGATACTTATTACCATAATAAGACCTTTATCTTTGATGACTTATATTCCTACATTGGATCATCGAACTTTGATCCACGTTCAGATTTTTTAAATATTGAGTTTGGGGTGTTAATCAAGAGCCCAGAATTCGCCTTGACGTTAGAGCATTACTTACTGGCCAATAAAGAATTGCTTTATTGGCATGTAACTCAACAAGAAGACGGCAGTATTAACTGGCAATCAGGTGATGAAAGCTATGACGCTTCGCCTCATTATGGTGGTTGGCATGCTTTACCGGATTGGCTGATAAGGAAAATGAATGGCGAGTCAGAGCTTTAATTAAAGCCATATTTAGGGGCTAGTACGCTTTCTTTACGTAAGTCATTTAACGCCACAATATAAGAGCATGTTAGCTAAGAGTTTGTTAGGTAATAGATTACTGACTAAGAGATTATTTGCTAACAGATTATTTGCTAACAGGTTATTAGCTGAGAGGATTAGTTGAGAGTTTGTTAGCTAAAAGGATTACTAGAAATAAACAAAAATTCATTGTTTTTATATACGTCCAACCCCTTGCATGATAATGAGTTTGTAGGGTTTCATTGCAGTTTAAGCAACAAATACTCGTTAATGAGCTAAATTTAATCGCGGTTATTTTTAACTAATAATAGCTATAAAAAAGCACCCAAGTTCTTTATAAAAGGCAAGGGTGCTTGATAAACACTAATTAGTTGCTGGAAGCCGTTACTCCACCACCACCAGAGCCACCACCGAAACCCTGAGCACCAGGCGCTGGAGCTGCTCCAAATGTGCCACCACTGGCAGTGAGTGTCTCCTCAAAGACCTCTGCAACAATTGAAGGGTCTATACCATTTGCAATAGCGATAGCCAATGCATCATCAGCGTTCATTCCTGCAGTTTGTGCAGCACTAAGCACTTCTAATATAGTTGCGGTTTTGCCAAAAGTCGCCTGTAAAGCAAAAGCGAGGATATTGGTTTGTTCTGCAGGTGATGATTGCATTTGAGTGAGCGTGTAATCAGCTAAACTCGTCCCTGAATTAGCAGCTGTCTGAACGCCATTGGTAAAATCTGTTTGAGATACAGCATATGCTCCTGCTGACAACGCCGTTGAAGATATTGCAGCAATCAAAATGAGCGTTAATTTGTTAGGGTACATTTATTCTGCCTCATGGTTTGATGGGGGACAAAAGTCACTGAGTTGTAAAGTACAGCTCCATGAACTATCTAATGTCACTGGTATAAGAGTAGTCAAATTTTGAACAGCATACAAACCGTTGCCTTGAAGACCATCCACATGGATATTGGAAAAAATGCCTATCATGGCTGGTGTTTCCAATTGCGCAGCGATGACTTTTAATCCAATACCATGGCATATTTGGGTAACTATCTGGACAAAAAAGCGTGTGTCAGCTTGATCTATATCATGTACAAAGCAAGGATCTAATTTAGTAAAATCAACGTTTAAGTTACGAATATAGTGAAATGAGTTTAAGTTTGAGCCAAAGTTTTCAATGACAATATCAATTTTTAATTCTTTAGCTTTATTAATAAATGAGGTTGTAACAGCTGACGAAAGTATCACGCCAGATTCTTTAATTTCATACAAAAGTGGTGGAAGTTTTTTTTGTTGTAGTTGATATAAATTAAATAGCCAATGAGTAAAAGCAGAGCTTTGTATCGCTTGGTTGCTAATATTAATAGCTATGGGTGTTTTTTTTATGTGTGTTAATTTGTAAAAGATGAAACAAGTTATTGCTTGCTCAAGCTCAAGTAATACGCCCAATTTATCGGCCATGGAAAATACATCTAGTGTGGGTAAAGACTCTCCATTAAATTTAAAGCCCACAAAGGATTCAACATACATAATTGATTGTTGGTTATCGACTACCGGTTGTAGCAGTAAATCAAAAAAGTCATCTAAAGGAATACATTTAAGCTCAAAATTATCTTGGTTGCAGTGTTTAAGCTCGTTGATAAAGTATTCAGTAAAGTGAGTTAAAATGTGAGCCCATTCTTCCCGTGTATGGTGGCTATTGTCAGCTTGTGACAGTATTAACTCAGCGTGTTTGTCGCAATATGGGTTAGTGGTTAATTGAGAGTCTAATCGTTTGAGTGTGTCGCTAAAGCTTTCATTGGCACCAATACAAGTCACTGTATATTTTGCAAAACCATCTTCAACGTCGTGTTCTGTTTTGTTAGCCACTAAAATATCGATTAATTGCTTATGGACTAATTTGACAGCATCCTCTGTTAATGGCGATAGAAAAGCAAATTCTGACCCAGAAACTCGATAAAGCTGTATTTCGGTGATTTGATTAAGTTGCTTGCTAATAATATTGGCCCCTAACTTAATATAGGCATCACCGGCGGCATATCCTTGTTTATTGTTGATACTTTTTAGCGATGGCAGGGCTATCAAGCCTAAATAGAACTGATTTTTTTGTGGTGTATTTGTTGATTGAATCGATTCGAAATTTTTTAATAGAGCGCGTCTGTTTGGTAATTCTGTTAAAGAGTCTATGTAGGCATATTTTGCTAGATTTTCAGCAAGTTGGGTTTGTTCTTTAAAGGCCCGCTGAATATTAGCAATCATCTGATTCATAGCATCGACGACCGCTTTAAGCTCTGTAGTAAAAGGAATAATTGGGTTGGTAATAAAGCGTTTTTTTGACGCTGAATTGGCTTGTTGCTCAATGGTTTTTAGCGGTCTTAGTACTGCTTTTAAAATGAAGTAAGCGATTAATAAGGTAATAATTAATAGAATAAAAGTGGTAGTGAGACTCGTTACTGCATGATGCCATAAGTTATTATAGGAAATACCAACATGGGACTGCACTGATAACTGCCCGGCTAAACGCCAACCATCACTTACCTCACTGGTCATTATGGGAGGTTGTAATGGAAAACTGGCCATAAACCAATTGGGTACAGATAAAGTGGGAAAATCAATCGTTCGCTTAAATTGAACAACTTCATCGATGTCAGTAAATTGAATTAGTTGATAATAACCCGAGTCAAAAATGACATTAGTCATTGTTTCTGCAACAACAAGGTTTTGCTCGTTCATATAAGGCGAAATTGAAAGCCCTAAGCTATGTGCCGCGCCTTGAGCATGAGAAGCAAGTTGTTCATTTAAATAGTCTTTCATGGTCGAGATATTGTTATATAAACCAAAACTGAAACTAAAAACTGTTAAGCAGCTAATAAGTAAAAATACTTGTAATTTTAGCGACATTCCTTTGTTTACCATTCAGCGACTCCAATTCCATTTTCGCATGTTATTCACCATTCTCTATTCTATTAACGAGATCTGTCCAACTTTTAGAGCCAGTACTAACAGGGCGATTTGAACCTAATCCCCGTGCTTTAGTTAACCATAAGCCTTGACTGTTAAATGAGTAAATTGGTTTTAAATCAGTCCGTTGATTTGATTTTTTAATGCTTGTTGTCAAATTATCTAATACTAAGGGCATGGCCTTAGGGTTATCAAAATAAATAAGTACCATGTGTGGTTGGTCAATTAATAACGCTCTAACATACATTAAGCGCATTTTTTCTTCGCTGACTCCCATTGCTTTTAAAGTAAAGTACTTAAAAATTGCAAAGTCTTCGCAATCGCCACCTTTAGTGCCCAATGACTCTATCGGTGTCCCCCAGTAATCATTTTTATTCCAATGTTCGATATCGCTGACAAAATTAATATGTCGATTGGCAAATTGATTAACCAAGTGCAAGCGTTCACTGTCAGAAAACTCAGATCCCTTTTCAATAATTGATTGCCACTTATGAAAGTCATCGATTCTGTTAAGTCCATATTTTAGTTCAATTTGAGTAAAAAACGCGCCAGAAAAAATATTGTGGTTCATTGTTGAAAAGCAAACAGCAGAAAACACTATTGGTATTAACAGCCAATAGCGTTGCCAATTCAAATCAACACGCAATGAATTAATTTTCTCACCCAACCTATCCATAGAGATGCTAAAACTGTAGCAAAAATGTGCAATAAGGGATCTGTAAATTTCATCATAGCGAAGTTGGCCTTAATGATCGTCAATATAATGACGTATTTAATTAGGTGCCTCATGCAGTGTTCTAAGTTTAAGCTCCGAGATTTCTAGGGACTAAACTATTGCAAAATTGTTACATTGTTTGTTGGTACTTACTAACTTGCTTTGTTTTTGGCACGGATCTTGATTGAATTATGTACAGCTATTTAGGGCGATTTAATGGCCTTATTTTATAATTATTACTTAACACGCTTAATTTTGATTTTTAGTTATTGTATTTAAACGTTTTTTTGTTGTTGCTAGCTTTAGTTCCCCTAAGTGGTTGGTGTTTATTAAAGTTAACATTGCACCAAAATACAGCAGCCTCAGGCATAGATGGATGCGTTCTAAGCTCTGAGGATCCACCAAGTGCAAGGGTGACCTATACTAAAGTACTATTCTTGGTTCGCAGTAATAGTACTTAGTTTGATACCGAGGTGAGTAATTAGGCTACTTTAGGTTGATTTTTGAATTGAGATTATAGGGTTTCAAAAAACTGACAGGGGTTTCATGTATGCTTCAATGTAACATCATTGTTAAGTGGGCTTGATGAAGCCGATTAACTTAGATGGCGTAGACTTTAATGAAGATCAATTTTTATTTTCATACTTTGTACCGAGATTCATGTGAGTGTCTATACTTTCATTTGTTGCTAAGTTTTCTGGTTGGATTTGAAAGTTGAAGCGGCCTAACTGCCAATCAAATTTGTAAATTATTAGCTAAATTATTCATAACTTTTATAGCAATCTGGAAGCTAAAATTCAGTGCGGTAGCGTGGATAAAGCCATCTAGAGATATGTGGAATTATAATTTTTTGCTATTGAATCTACCGATAAGATTTACAAAAAAAACATTAACTTATATGTTAAAAAGGGTGTTGTTTTAAATGAAAATAGCAATTGCTGGTACAGGTTATGTTGGCTTATCGAACGCTATGTTACTTGCTCAACACAATGAGGTTGTTGCTGTAGATATTATTGAGTCCAAAATTAACCTCCTCAATGACAAGGTGTCGCCAATTACCGATACTGAAATTGAAGATTTTCTTGCAAATAAATCGTTAAACTTTACAGCGACCTTAGATAAAGTCAGCGCCTACCAAGGTGCTGATTTTGTGATTATAGCCACTCCTACGGATTATGATCCTCAAACAAATTATTTTAATACTTCTTCTGTAGAAATGGTTATTGAACAAGTGACTTCGATTAACCCTAGCGCTGTGATGATCTTAAAATCTACTGTGCCAGTTGGATATACCGAACGGATAAAGACAAAGTTAAATTGCGATAACATTATTTTCTCACCGGAATTTTTACGTGAGGGAAAAGCACTGTACGACAATCTATATCCTTCAAGAATAATTGTGGGAGAGAAGAGTAAACGCGCTGAAATATTTGCTGAGTTAATGGTTCAAGGGGCATTAAAGCAAGATATCAAAGTCTTGTTTACCGAGTCGACAGAGGCTGAGGCGGTCAAACTATTCTCAAATACGTATTTAGCCTTAAGAGTGGCTTATTTTAATGAGCTAGACACCTATGCAGAATCCCTTGACCTAGATACCAAGCAGATAATCGATGGAGTAGGTTTAGACCCTCGTATTGGCAATCATTATAATAACCCCTCTTTTGGTTATGGCGGCTACTGTTTACCAAAAGATACTAAACAACTGCGAGCTAACTATGCTGATGTGCCAAATAATCTGATAACAGCAATTGTTGACTCTAATACCACTCGAAAAGACTTTATTGCTAATTCTATTCTAAAGCGAAACCCTAACACTGTAGGTATTTATCGATTAATCATGAAGTCAGGATCAGATAACTTCAGGGCCTCAAGTATTCAAGGCGTGATGAAGCGCCTTAAAAGTAAAGGCATAGAAGTGATTATTTATGAACCTGTTATGGAGCAAGATACGTTTTTTAACTCACCAGTGTACCGAGATTTAGCAGCATTTAAAGCTAGTGCGGATGTGATTGTATCTAATCGAATTACAGCCGATTTAAATGATGTATTAGAAAAAGTCTATACCCGAGATTTGTTTGGCAATGACTATTAGTCGCTTTGGAACTTTGTGAATATTTGAAACGAAAGAGCAACTAACCTCGGTACTGTTAAAGGACTAAAAGTGATTCATGCCTGAAATTTCAAATGGGAAAAAATTAGCTAGTTCAATGCTCTATAGCGTAACAGGTCGATACTTAGTGTATTTAGTGCAGTTACTATCAATGATGATACTAGCGCGAATATTTACACCTGAAACTTTTGGTATATTTGCTGTTATTCAAGTATTTGCTGTATTTTTTGCCCTATTAAGCGAGATGGGTTTTGGGCCTGCTTTAATTAATGAATCCAAAATATCAACGCAGATGCGCGATGGTATTTACAGTTTTACTTGGGTTTTGGGTGCTGCGGTTTCTGTAATTTTCTTTATCATATCTCCACTTATTGCTTGGTTTTATGGTGATGACATATATCAATATTTAGTTATTCCGGTTGGCATTAGTATTGTGTTTAACACCTCGGTTATAGTGCCGATGTCTGCACTAAACCGAGAGAAAAAATTTATTACCATAGCGCGATGTGAAGCAATAGCAGAGATCATTTCCGTTGTCTTTTTACTGCTCACTTTAGACTATTTTGAACCTATATGGGCGCTAGCGATAAAGCCTTTGGTCGTCTCAATTTTTCGATATATTTTGATACTGTTTGCCGCTAAGAATACAGAAGAAGGTATTCCGCACTTTGGCCGAGAATTAGGCCATGTTAAAAAAATATTGGCTTTTTCAAAGGATCAAGCCGGCTTTAATTTTTTAAACTACTTTTCAAAAAATTTAGATAATATCTTAGTGGGTAAGTACTTAGGTGCAACAAGCCTAGGGATATACGATAAAGCCTATCGATTGATGAGATACCCACTGTTAATATTAACATTTGCAATGGCGCCGGCAATACAACCTGTTATGAAGGAGCTTAGAGAAAACCCTCCTGAATTTGAACGGTTACATATAAAGTTTACTAAATATATGTCATTGCTTGGTGCTTTAGTCGGAATATTAATATGTATCTTTGCCGATGAAATCGTGTTCATTTTACTTGGTGATAAATGGGGGGATGTATCTATATTGCTTAGAATTCTTTCTATTTCAATTCCAACTCAAGTGGTGATTAGTTCAAGTGGTGGTTTTTACCAAGCTGCGGGTAGAGCAGATTTATTATTGAAATGCGGCTTTTACCATGCCCTCACCAGCGTAAGTGCCATTGTTATCGGGGTATATTTAGGTGGTTTAGAAACGCTTTGTTGGTTAATAGTTATCAGTTTTACAATTAATTTTATTCAATGCTACCTGCTAATGAGTAAACATATTTTTCCTTCAGGCCTGTCAAGTGTATTTGGTACGATATCCTACGGGGTTATCAGCAGTGTAATTATTTTAGCTGCAAATTTTGTATTAGCGACTAATTTTTGATTATTAATATTTGGTGTCAGTCAGTGATTTATTTTAATTTTTCTCCGTTTTACTTTACATGTTCAATATGCATTTTATTTGAATGGGTTCTTAATGGTTTATTTAGCACTATTAAAGATAGGTAAAGGGCTTAGCAAATGAGTTATAAATATACAGTCATTATCCCTCACTATAACAATATCAATGGTTTGAATAAATTGTTATCAACAATACCTTCCAAAAACTATGTGGAAGTTATAATTGTAGATGATAATAGTCATTCGAAAGTGACTGACTATATAGATGAGTTTATGGTTAAGCATTATGAAAACTTGACTGTGCTGACTAATGAATCAGGTTATAAAGGTGCTGGCGCGGCAAGAAATATTGGGATAAAGCATGCTAAAGGAGAATTTATCATATTTGCTGATTCCGATGATTATTTTGTAGATAATGCTTTTGATACTATCTGTTCTGGTCTTAAAAAAGATTGTGACATTTGCTACTTTAAACCAACCAGTTTTTGTTTGGTTGAAAAAGAAAAGTCAGACAGGCATGTTCGATATGCTAAATTGATTGATAACTATTTACAGTCTGAATGTGAAGATATCCGCTATAAATTTTATGTCCCCTGGAGCAAGGTGTTTAGACGTAAATTCTTAGTTGAGAATAATGTTCGCTTTGATGAGGTTTTAGCATCTAATGATGTGATGTTCTCTTTAGTGTCAGGGAGTAAAGCGAATAAAATTAGTGTGTTGGATGAAGTTTTTTATTGTGTGACCAGAGGTGTTGGTACCTTAACTGTTAACCGTTCAAAAGAGGTTGTTTCTTCTAGAGTTGAGGTGGCTTTGAGAGAGTCATCCTACATAAAAAATGAAAAAATAAATACCGAAAATCATTCAGTTATCTCAGTATTTAAATTGGCAGGAGATAAAATAGATCCCCCTTTGGCTTTGTCGACCTTGTTTGCGTTTTCGAAAGGTCATTTACCTTTTTTTCCCCAGTCATATAAGAATTATATTAAGAATCCAAGATTGATTTTAAACAGGATTTTATCTAAACCCGTTGTAGATTCTTCAAAGAGTAGCAAGTATAAAAAATATTCATTTTATTGCTCATTGTCTATTTTGTTTTTATATGAATGTGAAATGATAATTTTTAGTTGATAGCATTATTTTAATGAACAATATTTATCTTTTAAATGGATTTATAGGAAATTTGTTTTCGTAAGATGCTTTAACATAAGGATTTAATTATGTTGGCTAGTCGAAAGCTTGAAATTGACACGTTACGGGGGGTGGCATGTATATTGTTAGTTAGTTATCACGTAATTGGATCTTCATCTACGCAAGGAATGAGAATAGACTCAGGCGTATTACGTGATATTAATGATGTGTTTATTTATATTCGTATGCCGCTTTTCTCATTTTTATCAGGACTCATATATGGTATGAGACCCTTAAAAAGCAATTTTATTCCTTTTTTAAAAAAGAAAACGGCAAGATTGCTATACCCTATGCTAACGGTTGGAACTTTGTTTGCTTTGTTACAGTTTTATGTGCCAGGGACTAATCGAGAAACGATAAACTTTTGGCTTATGCATATTATTCCTGTCGGCCATTATTGGTTTTTAGAGGCGATTTTTTTAGTTTTTTGTTTAGTTACTTTGTTTGAGTTTTTTAATCTGCTCAATAGTTATCTAACGTCTGTTTTTATTTTGGTTCTTTCTATCGTTATTTACCTTTTAGGCGTTGATGTTAACTATTTATCTTTAGATGGTTTTTTTTACTTATTACCATTCTTTTTATTTGGCATGATGAACTCAAGGTTCCCCTCTGCTATGCAAAAAATGTCAACTGTTAGTTTAGCGATACTGGTGTCTTACGGGTTATCGTTATACTTTGACTTCGATGACAGAGCATTAAGAATTGGCATTGGATTTAGCTTTTGTTTTACTCTGTTTTTATTGAAAATAAAGATGAAATGGCTTTCGTACATTGGAGTTTATTCTTTTTCTATTTATTTGTTCCATGTGTTCTTTACGGCATCAAGCCGGATTTTTTTAAATTATTTTGATGTATTAAATACGAGTTTAGTTTTTATGGTTGGGCTTACAGCAGGCATCGCAGGCTCTATTGTTATTGATAAACTATTAAGTAGTAATAGTTGGATGACTCATTACGTGTTAGGTAGGTAGTATGTTGGATAAAAACAATGATGTTAACAAGTTGACCGTGGTGATCCCTACTTATGGCAGAGCTGAAAAGATTTTAAAATCAATACATTCTTGTCAGCATCCAGATATATCAATTGTGGTGATAGATGATAATGGACTAGGTACACCTAACCAGGTTTCAACTAAAGCGCTAATAGATAACGTAGCCCCTGAGTTTAATGGCCGCTTATTATATTATGCTTTAAATGATAATTCAGGCGCTTGTATAGCACGTAATAAAGGGGTTGAATTAACCAAAACCTCAATCGTCACTTTTTTAGATGATGACGATATGCTGCTTGTTGAAGCAACCTTAGCTAAACTTCAATTTTTTAATGAGCACAGCGAGTACGATATTTGTTGCAGTGATATGTACTCTAAGTTTAATGGGAAAAAATATCAGTTAGATTTCTGCCACTTCAAGGGAACCACTCCGATTGAATTACTCGAAGATGGTAACTGTTATACTCCTATGGTTATGGGCAGAAAAAAAGCATTGATGCAAATTGGTGGCTTTGATAATTGTAAAAAATACCAAGACCATGTGCTAATCCTTAAAATACATTTAAGCAAGCTAAGTGTGCTGTTTTTTAAGCAGCCAACATTTATCCATGTGGATCATGATGAGTATCGAATTTCAAATACACCGTGTTCTTATCAGACGGTTAAGCTTAGATTTGAATATGAAGAAAAGTTACTCAACAGTCTTAATTTAGACGATGCTGAGTATCAGAGATTGAAAGCGATTATATTATATAGGAAAAAATATCTTTGTTTTTATTATATAGTGATGCCAAGACTCAACTCCTTTAAAAAAAGGTTTATTGGTACCAAAAGATTTTTGTATTCGATAGAGCAAGATGGTAATGCTATTTTTATTAATGGTAAATCATTTTTTTATGCACTGAAAACCGTAACAGGCTTACCTTTCTTGATAAAAAGAATGGCTTATAAAATAAAACATAGTAATTAACAAGGAGTACTTGTGGATAGTCACTTATCATATAGCGATGATGATAGTATTCTAAATGTTAAGTTTTCATTTGTTTTTGCTGTTTTAATATTGTTTTCTATATTTACTCCTTTTTTATCATTTCTTTGTTGTGCTTTTTTGATTGTTTATACTCACAACTATAAATTGGTAAAGCTACTACCTATATCGCTTGTGTTTTTCTTTATTTTAATCAATTTTAATCGGGAGTTTTTCGTAAAGGGTAACGACCTAGAATGGTATTATACTTACTTTACTAATTTTTCAGATTATGAATTAGGTTTTTTTAATGCTTTTGAAGATGATCTGGCTAGCGTGTCATTGAAAGCAAGTGAGCCCCTGTATCATTTCTTTGTTTATATCTCGAGTAAAGCGACCAATGGATATTATCCAGCTTATATTCTCTGGGTACACTGTGTGATTTATCTGATTCCAACCTTTGTGATTATCGAGATCTGTAAGCGCGAAAAAGTAAATGTCTTGATATGTTGCTCTTTGGTTTTGTTTCAAATGTTGGTGTTTTATGATTTTGGTAATGCATATAATTTAATCAGACAACAGGTGGCCAGTTCGTTTCTGGTGCTGACTTTTTATTTTATGTATATAAAAAAGCCATGGTTTTGTTTGTTTTTCTCTATTGTTTCAGTGTTTACTCATAATTCAACGGTTTTGATGGCCGCACTAATATTATTGTTTTGTTTGTACAATATTAACTACATATCATACAAGCTATTACTAACGGCAACGGTGTTGTTATCTATTTTTTATGTTGCTGTATACTTTAACCTTAGTGGTCACTATGAAGATCTCGAAGATAAATCAAGAGGTATAGTTGTTAAACTGATTGATTTTAGTATTTTTGTTTTTAGTGGGATAATTGTATTTTTTTATGACTCAAAATATAGGAATGTTTACCGTTTTTTAGTGGTGTTATTCATTGCTCTGATGTTTTGTCATATTAGTTCTTTTTTACCTCTAAGATTTTTAACCTTTTATGATTCTTTTAAGTGGCTTAACTATTTTATCATCTTTAATTATTTCAGCACTAAGCTCTCATATTACAAAAATGCTAATTTAAGTATTTTTACTTCTTGTTTGATCTTAGGCTTTACCTATTTCAACCTGAAGCTTACTTATACAGCATATATATATAATGGTAGTTTTCTAGATTTTGTTATTGATTCACCCATTTATTATTTAGGTATTGATTTATGAAAGTGTTACTTATAACTACTTGCGTTTATAATGAAACTAACTACTCAGACTTTAAACGCCTAGTTAATAGCTTGCACTCGCAAAGTAGTGAGGCCGTCTTCTTTCATGCTGTTTTATTTCAAAACTACACTCAGACTGAAATGATTCAACCCGCTAATAATGATAATTATTGTGCCGAACACTTTTACATTAAAGATATCATTTCACTATCTAAAGCAAGAAATTTTATTATCGAGAGAGTTTTCGATCTTCTTAGTGATTATGATTACATTTCCTTTCCCGATGATGATTGCTGGTATCCTACGAGTTTTTGGCTCAATTTTGAAGGGTTAGTAAGTACCAATGATTGCGACCTTTTTTATACCAAGTTTTGTTCCAGCCCGATAGATGCTGTTGGTGATATTGAAAAGCATTCTGCTTATAAATTGGTTCAAAACGCGTCTTCAAACACCACTATTTATAAAAGTCAGATTGTCGCTGAATTGAGATGTTTTAATGAGAGTTTCGGTGTTGGCAGTGAAAATAATGGTGGTGAAGATACTGATTTTGCCATCAGAGCAATGTTGTTATCTAAATATATATGGTTTAGCAACTCAAACCTAATTGGCCATCGCGATCCCATTGCTGAGTTCAGATATCGATACTTCAAAGGCTCTTTCGGCGTGTTAAAGAATCATTGCTTTAGCTCACTTGCATTGATGCTGATTACAGCAAGAAAAACCTGTGTAGGGTTAGTCTTTCTTTTTTCTAACAAAATTAAAGTTACTGACTTTTTCATAAGGTGAATAAAATGGATTTTACAAAAAAGAATAATTTTTTGGGTGTGAATTTTAATGACTTTACAGCCGATAATCTGGTTCATCATATTGTTAATTATAATGGTGAATATTCAATGCTAGTTACGCCTAATGTAGACCATGTCATCAGGTACAACTCTGATTCAAGCTTTAAAACTATATATGATAAAGCTGATATTACTGTCAATGATAGCCGAATTTTAAATCTCTTATCTAAGCTGGCTAGGGTTGATATCGGAGATGTTATTCCAGGTAGTGATTTAACCAAACGAATCATAGAGACTTTGCCAGAAAAAGATTTTGATATAACAGTTATTGGTTGCTCAGATGAAACTATATCCTTTGTAAAAGCTAAATATAAGTTACGCTCAGTTAATCATTATAATCCTCCGATGGGGTTTATTGATGATGATATTGAAGTAGGTAAGTGTGTTGATTTTGTATTAGCCAATCCTGCTAAATTAATATTTCTTTGCGTGGGCTCACCAAGACAGGAAATTCTATGCCAAAAACTTAAACAGGCAGGTGCTTCAGGTCTGGCTTTGTGTGTTGGTGCTTCCTTTTTATTTTTAAGTGGTGAGGAAAAAAGAGCGCCTGTGATATTTCAAAAACTATCACTAGAATGGTTTTTTAGATTAATGCAATCACCAAGAAGGTTATTTGGTCGGTATGTTATTAATGGCGTTAAAATTTTTCCGATATTCATAAAGTACATTCATCAAAAGCATTAATTAATCCTTATTAAAGTGATTGGTAACGCTCATCGCTCCTTTTTTAACGTTAAATTCCCTATTGGTCACTGTAAGAATAATTTTTATCGAGGTTGAATATGATTTTACCCGTAATTATGGCAGGTGGTTCAGGCTCTCGTTTGTGGCCATTGTCTCGCCAGCAATTTCCTAAGCAGTTTCTTACTTTGTTAGATAATCATTCAATGTTGCAAACAACAGCGAACCGACTAGATGGAATTATTCATTCAGCGCCCTTAGTTATTTGTAATGAAGAACATCGTTTTTCTGTTGCTGAGCAGTTTCGTTTAGGCAATATAGATAACAGCGGAATTATATTAGAACCCGAAGGGCGAAATACCGCCCCCGCAATTGCACTTGCTGCTATGTATGCGGTTCGCAATGGGCAAGACCCTTTATTATTAGTGCTAGCCGCAGATCATGTCATTAAGAATGAGACCGCATTTTGTGAGGCTGTCACCAAAGCGGTAACCCTAGCAGAACATAACCAATTAGTGACGTTTGGCATTGTGCCGACAGCGCCAGAAACAGGTTACGGCTATATTCAACGGGGTGAGTTACTCGCTGATGAGCTTGGGTTTGAGGTTTCTCAGTTTGTTGAGAAGCCGAATTTAGCAACTGCGAAAGATTATATTGCCACTGGGCATTATTATTGGAATAGCGGCATGTTTTTGTTTAAAGCCAGTGTTTATTTACAAGAACTTAAATTATATAGCCCTGATATTTTTGCCGCTTGTGAAGCCGCAATGGTCAACACTACTCATGATGTAGACTTTATTCGTGTCGATGAAGTGGCTTTTATTACAAGTCCCGAAGACTCAATTGATTATGCTGTTATGGAAAAGACCAAGCATGCAGTGGTTGTGCCTATGGATTGCGGTTGGAGCGATGTCGGCAGCTGGTCTGCATTATGGGAGATTGAAGATAAAGATCCCCATGGAAACGTCTTTAAAGGCGATGTTATTGGTATAGATACCAACAATAGTTATGTTAATGCCACTGAAAAACTGGTGGCAACTATCGGCTTAGATGATGTGGTTATTGTTGAAACTAAGGATGCGATTTTAGTTTCAAAACAAGCTGATGTTCAACAAGTTAAACATATTGTAGAACAACTGAAAACTCATGAACGCAGCGAGTGGCAACACCACCGCGAAGTTTATCGCCCTTGGGGGAAATATGACTCCATCGATCATGGCGGACGTTTTCAAGTCAAGCGAATTACTGTCAAGCCTGGGGCAAAGTTATCAGTGCAAATGCACTATCACCGAGCAGAGCATTGGATTGTGGTATCGGGAACTGCGAAAGTAACCAATGGCGATCAAGACATTTTATTAACTGAGAATCAATCTACTTATATCCCTGTTGGTGTTATCCATGCCTTAGAAAACCCAGGTAAAGTGCCTCTAGAATTAATTGAAGTGCAATCGGGATCCTATCTCAGCGAGGACGATATTGTCCGCTTTGAAGACAGATATGGCCGTGTAGCAACAAAAGGCGTATCAAATGCTTAATTCAAAACAAGTGATAGCTTCAAGTCATATCGGTTTTGGAACCAGCGGTGCCAGAGGTTTGGTATGTGATTTCACTGTTGATGTCTGCGCAGCTTTCACAGTGTCTTTTTTAAACACCATGCAAGACTCTTTTAATGTTCACACAATCGCAATAGCTATAGATAATCGTCCAAGCAGTTTTACGATGGCACAAGCCTGTGCTGCAGCTCTAGAGCTGTGTGATGTAAAGGTTGTTTATTATGGTGTTATCCCAACGCCAGCATTAGCCTGTATTTCGATGAGCCAAGAGGTTCCTTGTATCATGGTGACAGGAAGCCACATTCCCTTTGACCGAAATGGATTAAAGTTTTATCGGCCTGATGGTGAGATTACTAAAGCCGATGAAATAGCGATTTTAAATAGTGAATATTATTATCCTTGCGTAGAGCAACTACCCTTGCTTACCGTGGATAATGCTGCTGAAAATCATTACATAGATCGTTATGTGAGTTTATTTGATTCGCCATGGTTAACTGGTAAGCGCATTGGCATTTATCAACATTCAAGTGCTGGGCGCGATTTATATCCACTCATTTTTGAAAAGCTGGGTGCCGAGGTTATATCCATTGGTCGCAGTGATACCTTTGTGCCTATTGATACTGAAGCAGTTAGTGACGCAGATTGTCAAAAAGCGATCGAGTGGACGCACGAGTATCAGCTTGATGCGTTATTTTCCACTGATGGTGATGGTGACAGACCATTGCTCGCTGATGAGCAAGGTAACTGGCTGCGTGGTGACATTCTGGGGTTACTTTCCGCCAAGGCGTTAGATATCGATGGATTAGTTGTACCCGTTAGCTGTAATACCGCCATAGAACTAAGCCGCTATTTTGATCTAGTCGTAAGAACTAAAATTGGCTCTCCCCATGTGATAGCCGCGTTTTCAGAGGTAGAAAGGCAAAGTAGTCGAATTGCTGGATTTGAAGCTAATGGGGGCTTCTTGCTGGGGTCTACTATCGAGGTTCATGGACATAGTTTGTCTGCACTACCTACTCGCGATGCAGTACTGCCTGTTTTGATGGTACTTCATAGCGCTTTGAGTAAAACTTCTTCCAACTCTATTGCAGAATTAGTAGCACAATTACCCCAACGCTTTACCCATAGCGACCGTTTGACAGATTTTAGCACTGAACGCAGTAAGCACATTATTAAATTAGGTTTACAGCAGCCAGAGTATTTACTTGAGCAATTAAACCTATCTGAAAATAAATTAGTAGAAGTTAATTCTAAAGATGGACTACGCTTAAGTTTTACTAATGGCAATATTGTTCATTTACGACCATCGGGTAATGCTCCGGAATTTAGATGTTACGCCGAAAGTGACTCTATATCCAAAGCTAAAAAATTAGTTGAACATACTTTGTATCAGTTATTGAACATCAATTTAAATGCATCGTTAGTTAATTAGGTGAGCTAAATGGAAAGTCCATCAACACTTCAATTTGTCGGTACCCGTTCTAGTTTCTTATTGCGTATCTTTGATATTGCCATTATTGCCGCCGCATTAATGATCATGATGCATAGCTATAATATTACTTTCAATAAGGACTACTTATTAGTGCTGATTGGGGTGTTATTTTTTTATAGTTATATAGGGGAATCTTTAGGGTTATACCGTTCTTGGCGCTTGGGGCGGTTTTCTACCATGTGCAGAATTATGTGTTTAAATGTAACTCTCGCCTTTTTACTCATGACATTATTATTATTCGTATTTAAATACAGTGAAGTTTATTCTCGGGTAACAGTGGGAGGCTGGTATGTCTTAACACTTATATCTTTAGTGAGTTGGCGACTGTGTGTGCGTGAGTTTAAACGTTTTCGTCGTAAAAAAGGTTATAGCGTCCAAAAAGTAGCCATTGTAGGTTTAACTGAGGCGGGGCAACGCTTATATACTCAAATACAGAAACATGATGAGTTAGGTTTCGAGTGTGTGGGTTTTTATGATGATAGAGACCCAAATCGTATCGAAAATTTAGATTTGTCATGTTTAAAAGGCACGGTGAATGATGCGGTTTATGTTGCTCGCCGAGGGGATATTCAAAAGTTATATGTTTGTTTACCTATGATTGCAGAGCAGCGAATTGCCGATATTATTTTAGCGCTAGGCGATAGTACTGTTGATGTATTAATTACCCCAGACTTTTTATTGAAGAACCTAATGCATGCTCGTATCGGGAGCGTGGGGGAAGTTGATACCTTAAGTGTGTTTGAATCCCCCGTAAATGGGATGATGCGCTTTTATAAACGTAGTTTTGATCTCATGTTTAGTTTTGTAGCCTTGATTATATTAAGCCCTGTTTTATTAGTTATTGCTCTGTTAGTTAAATTAAATTCAAAAGGTCCTATTATTTTTAAACAAGATAGGTACGGACTTGATGGGCGTAAAATTAAAGTTTGGAAATTTCGCTCTATGACGGTGACTGAAAATAGCGATGTCGTTATTCAAGCTAAGAAGGGAGATGCTCGAATAACCAGTATCGGCGGCTTTTTACGTAAAAGCTCGCTGGATGAATTGCCACAATTTTTTAATGTGCTAATGGGGGATATGTCAGTGGTTGGCCCAAGACCTCATGCTATTGCTCATAATGAAGAGTACAGACATTTAGTCTCTTATTACATGCTTCGGCACAAGGTATTACCTGGTATTACGGGCTGGGCCCAGATAAATGGCTGGCGTGGTGAAACCGATACCCTTGATAAAATGGAAAAAAGAATCGAATTCGACTTGGCTTATATAAGAAATTGGTCTATTTGGTTAGATGTGAAAATTGTCTTTATGACATGCTTTAAAGGTTTTGTCGGTAAACATGTTTACTAAAAATCACAATCAAAGGAATAGGTGATAACAATGAGAACAAAGCTAAATATATTTACACTATTAGTCATCTCAGCTGGGATAGCAAATGTGAGTGCTGAAGAAAAAGCTGGGGTAATTACCACTGAGTCCGGTGTTGATTTTATTCCAGCATTAAATGCAGGCTTAAAATATGACGATAATATTGCCAGTAGAAGTACAAATGAAGAAGAAAGTTGGATATTAACCGTAGCCCCTGCGGTGCAGGCAAAGATGCTCGATGGGAATAACATTTATACTATTGATGCCGGTATTGAGTACGGTGATTATTTCGATAGTAGCGACGATAACTACCTTGATGCACTATTAAAAGCTCGCGCTCAGGTAGAGTTAAATCAAAGCAATCGTTTCAATCTTGAAGCTAAGTATTTTTACGGTCACGAAGATCGTGGTACTGGTGTGTTCGATTTTGGCTTTGATGATGGACTGCCAACAGAACCTGCTACCTATGATATTTTTCAAGGTGGTGGTTATTATGAGTATGGCGCTAAATCAACGCCGGCAAGAGTTAGGATTAATGGTTTATATGATTCTAAGGAATATACAAACTTTAAAGAATTAACCCAGTTCCGTAATAAAGATAACGTTAAATTAGGGGCTACCGTTTTTTATGATACTCGAGCAGCCACTAGTATTTTTCTTGATTACCAATATATTCAAACCGCTTATGACGTCATGGATCCTGGCGGAGATAGAGACAGTGATACCCAAAATTTACAGTTAGGTGTTGAGTGGGAAGCAACCAGTACCACTGAGGGTTCTATTAGGATCGGCTATCAGAAAAAAGCATTTGATAATCAAGAGCGGGAAGATTTTAGCGGTGTAGCTTGGGATGCCAAGTTAACTTGGAAACCATTGACCTATAGTCAGTTTGACTTCTATACCGGTCGCAGTAGTGAGGACCCTGATACATTTGGTGATTATGTTCGTGAGACCACTTACGGGGTTAAATGGAACCATGATTGGAGCGACTTGTTTGGTACCACTCTCGGGTACGATCGAATACAAGACGATTACACAGGCTTTGAGCGTGAAGATACCACCAATGTTTATCGCGTTTCGTTCAATTTTGAAGTGTTGCGCTGGATGACGCTAAGAGCAGGTGCAGATATTGCTGACAATACATCAATACAAGAACGCTTTGATTACGATCGTAATATCTATTTTATCACTGCCGAAATGACCTTGTAATTATTGGTGCAATCATGAGATTTCTATTTTTAAGTCTAGTTTTAGCTCTTGTATCCATGATGCTGACATCGACTGCAGAGGCGGTCGAGTCTGATGATAGTTACCTATTAGGGGCTGGTGATACCATTATTATTCAAGTGTATGGTGAGGACGCCTTAACCTTGGAAACTCAACTCACCAATAGTGGCACCATTAATTTTCCTTTTTTAGGCCCAATTAAACTTAACGGTTTGACCATAAAACAAGTGGAGCAAATTGTTTATAAGGGTCTTAAAGGGGATTATTTTGTTGAGCCTAGTGTCTATGTCGGAATGGTGGAATATCGACCTTTTTATATTCACGGCGAGGTTAAAAAACCGGGTGGCTATCCATATCAGCCAGGAATGACAGTTAACCAAGCCATCGCACTAGCCGGTGGGCTGACTGAGCGGGCTTCAGAAGACAAAATCAATATTTCCCGAGAAGGCGCAAAGGTAAACTCCAAGCGTGGCAACATTAACAGTAAGATTTTTGCTGGTGATACTATTACCATTGAACAGAGGTTCTTTTAAATGACTCAGCAGGAAAGGCGAGCCAACCCATTGCCTCAAATTCAAATGGATCAGCTAATTGATTTCAAAAAGCTAATAAAACCTGTTATGCGTTTTAAATGGCGCATATTAACCTTTGCGATGTTGATTACTGCTTTGGTTATTTTTGTCGTATTGAAAATGACGCCAATATACAGTGCAAAGTCTACCTTATTGATCGAATCAGAACAGGCTAATGCTATTAAAATAGATGAAGTTTATGGTATTAATTCAGGGCAGCAAGAATATTATTTAACTCAATTTGAAATTATAAAATCACGCTCAATTGCAGAGCGAGTATTTAACGAATTAGATTTAATAAATCACCCTGCATTTGTCTCAGAACCAAGTTTGCTTAGTCAACTAGCCTATTTACTCGATTTTATTCCAAAAGAATATATTCCCGAAGAGTACCTACCTGATGACTTATTGCCTGAAGGGAGTGCTACAGAAAATGTTGACCAAGAAATTGTTAAGCAACAATTAATCGATACCTTTGCCGAAGATATCAGTATTTCACCGGTTAGAAAAACGCAATTGGTCCATATTCGTTATGAAAGCTCAGATCCCGCCTTGGCCGCATTAGTGGCTAATGTGGTGGGAGATACCTATATTTTAAGTCAATTGGAAGCAAAGGTTGGCATGACACAAAAGGCCAATACTTGGTTAGGTGGAAGGCTAGAAGAGCTAAGATTAAAGCTAGATGAATCTGAAACACGCTTAGAATCTTTTAAGCGGGCGAATGGTCTGGTTGATGTTGAAGGGGTCACAGCGTTAGATGCTAAAGAGCTCGAACGATTAAGTGATGAAATTGCCATGGCACGCTCACGCAAAGCGCAGGCAGAGAGTTTTATTACCGTGGTCAGGCGCTACGGTGCTACTGATATCAGCCGTTTAGAAAGCTTACCTGAAGTAACCTCCCATCCCTCGATTCAAAATGTTAAGCGTGAAGTGGTGATTGTTGAAAGAAAAGTTTCTGAGCTTGAGCAAATTTATGGGCCAAAGCATCCAAAAATGATCGCGGCAAAAGCTGAGCTTAAATCAGTACAGAGTAATTTACATAGCCAAATAGCAAGATTAGTGAGAGGTATTGAAGAAGAAGCGCAAACAGCAGGACGTAAGCTGAAGGGGTTAGAAGCGCAGTTTAATAAATCAAAAGGCTCTTTTCAAAACCTGAGCACTATAGATACTGATTTCCGTCGCATGCTGCGTGAAGTTGATACTAATCAACAATTGTTTGATAGCTTTCTTGCTCGTCAAAAAGAAACCGAAGTGACCGGCAGTTTTGACTCGCCTATCGCCCGCTTTACTGACAGAGCGATTGTGCCAATCTATCCTACTAAACCCAATAAAAAGCTGATTGTAATATTGACCTTTTTTGCCAGCTTAGGCTTTGGGGTGGTCATGGTGTTAGTGCTTGATGGATTAAATGACACCATCAAAAATAGCGATGATGTAGAAAAAATATTATCGCAACGGGCACTTGGTTATATACCTAAAGCCAAGAAAAGAGCCAGCTATAAAGAGATTAACTTCGCCTTTTACGATAATAATCAGCCTTTACATGCAGAAGCGGTTCGCACCATAAGAACATCGATGTCATTAATGGCCATGGGCAGTGACTTCTCTACCATTGAAGTGACATCATCGACGCCTAACGAAGGGAAAACCAGCACTTCAATGAACTTAGGCTTTGCTTTTTCTACGATGGAAAAAGTATTGATAATTGATGCGGACTTACGTAAATCCAGTATGGGCGAGCGTTTTGGTTTACCCTCTTATCAGCCAGGGCTTGCTAATATATTATCAGGTACAGAAAGCTTGCCTCATTGTATCGTTGCTGATGTTAAACCGAACGTTGACTTTATGCCTGCAGGAGCGGTGCCGCTTAACCCTCAAGAGTTACTTTCTTCGAGCCAGTTTCCGAGGTTATTAACCTTGCTGAAAACTCAGTATAGTAAAATCATTATCGATACCCCGCCAATACATGCCGTCAGTGACGCATTGATTATTACTTCGTTATGTGATGCAACGGTATTAGTGGTAAAAGCCGATCATACCCGTAATGAAGTGATTAAATTAAGCTTAGCAAAATTAAATCAAGCGAGAAGTAAAGTCTTTGGTGTCGTTCTAAACCAGTTTAATACGAAAGATGCACAGCATTACCAAGGTGACTATGGCTACTATAAAGCTTACGGCGCAGATCAGACTCCTAAAGATAAACCTGTGCAGTTTGCAGATTATGCCGCCAAAGATAAGCCTAAGCCGTTTTCTGACTTGGACAATATAAAAGTATGATTGATTTACATTGCCATGTATTAGCCAATATCGACGATGGAGCTAAATCCGTTGATGAAGCACTGAGTTTAATGGCTTTGGCACAGGAGCAAGGGGTAACCCGCATGGTGGCAACCCCGCATATCCATCTAGGCATATATGACAATGATATCAACTCAATATCTGCAGCTTATAAGGCGCTTTCACAAGCCCTAGTTAGCTCTAACATTGCTATTGAATTGCGCGCGGCAGCGGAAGTGCGGATTTCACCAGAAATCGTCTTGTTTGTTGAGCAACATAAATTGCCTTTTATTGGTCATTATCAGCAAAAAGATGTCCTACTATTAGAGTTACCCAGTAGCCATATCCCAGCGGGAACAGATAGGTTAATTAGCTGGTTATTGAGTAAAAATGTATTACCGATGATTGCTCACCCTGAACGTAATAGAGAGCTGCAAAACCACCCCCATAGAATTAAGCCCTTTGTCCAAGCTGGCTGTTTATTTCAGTTAACAGCAGCGTCGCTAATTGGCGATTTTGGCTCGGCGCCGCAGCAATTGAGTGAGCAATTTTTAAAAGAGCGTTTTTATTCCATCATCGCTTCAGATTGCCATTCCTTAAAACGTCGCCCACCTAAAATTGCCCAAGCAAAGCAATTGGTTAGTAGCTTAGTTGATGAAGAGTACGCTTTTGCATTAACGACAGAGATGCCCAGAACTATTTCTAATTCGCTATTTCAATAATCATAAGGTGATGACATAAAATGTTGAAGTTTAAAATGATAAAAAACTTCACTTGGTCAAGGCAAAGGCTGATATATGTATTTTTACTCCTTTTGCTAGCGGCGATATTGCCGGTTATTGTGCAAAAAGGCATGGCCAGTGCGTATCATTTTAAATCCCGATTCTATATTGATCATTGGCAGAAAAATAACCCTCCTACCCAGCTTCAATACTCAGCGGCATTATTGGCCGCTGATAATGCTTATAACCTTGATAGTAAAAACCCTCACTATTTATTGACCTTGGCAAAAGTCATGGAGTGGGGCGTATATGCAAATTTTGCCGCTGCCAATAACGCACTATTTAACCTGTTATATACCAATGCCATTTCCCAAAGGCCGACATGGCCTAATGCTTATAGTGATTACGCATATAATTTAGCCTTCATTCAGCATGATGTGTCACAAGTATGGCCTTTATTAGATAAGGCTGTACTGTACGGTCCTTATACCCCTGAAGTATTGCATCAAATTCTAGCCATCGGTTTTGCATATTGGCCTCAGTTAACCCTAGTACAAAAGAAAAACGTTTTTGAAACGGCGCGGATTTCAGCTATGGCTAGCTGGGACGTGCGCACTGATTTGAAGCGCTTAGCCACGCAATATGACATGACGCCAATAGTATGTACCTACTTTAAATTTATCACCCCAGAGTTTACTCCCAAAGATAAAAACTGGGTTGAAAAGGAACTGTGTCGTTAATGGATACTCTTGCCAAACCAACGAAGGTTTTCAGCGGACGCTTTGATCATTTTATGATATTGGCTCTGTGTGTGGTGATTATTTGGATGCCAATCCCTTTAGGCAGTAATCGTATTTGGGCGTTGGCGATCCTTGAATTTACAACAATATCACTGGGGATAGTACATCTTGGCTATTGCCTGAAGCATGATAGTGCATTTTTTCGCTACCAGTGGCAAAAGCAATTATTGCTCCCCCCAGGGCTGTTATTGATATATTTATTTTTACAGTATCTTAATTGGCTTCCAGGTATTGATAGTGTCGACCCTTACCAGACTCAACAACAACTCCTTAAGACTCTGTGTTATTCAATTTTTATTTTCTTATTAAGCCAATATTGTCAGCATTCTAAAACCTTAAGGTGGCTGTTTATAGCAATTATCTTATCAGGGTGTTTGCAGGCTTTTTATGGGGTGATTCTGAATCTACTGCAGTTAGATGCCTCGCCCATTTTAGGTTTTAGTGATGGCGAAAAGGCCCGTGGATCCTTTGTGTATCAAAATCATTTTGCTAATTATTTAGCCTTATGTTTAAGCATTGCGTTTGGTTGGCTGTTATCAGAGCTTAAAACCACTAAGCACGATCAAGATAAGCGCGCCATGCTTATCGGGATGATATCAACACTATTAAGTCGAAAATTAATTTTACGTTTAGCAATCGTGTTGATGGTTATAGGACTAATAATGAGCCGTTCGCGGATGGGCAATGCGGGCTTTTTTGCTGCTTTAGGCCTGATGTCGGTTATTGCATTATTTATTTACCGCCGCCCGCCGACATTGTTTAAACCCTTAGTTATCAGTATTTTTATTTTAGATTTGATTATTGTTGGTTCGATTTTTGGGATTGAAAAAGTTAAGCAGCGCTTAGCTGAGACCAGCTTTGCTTCAGAAACCCGCGATAATGTGGTTATTGATAGCTTACCTATCATTCAAGATAATCTTTTTACAGGTACAGGAGGAGGCAGCTTTTATACGGTTTTTCCGCAATACCAACCCCAGTTTTACTCTGGTTTTTATGATCATGCCCATAATGAATATGTGCAATTTGTAATTGAGTATGGTGTTGTTATGACGGTGATATTAGGCGCTTGGGTGTTGTATTCGTTTTGGCTTGCTTGTCGAACAATGTATCTACGCAATAACAAGCTTTATAAGGGTATCGCATTTGGTTGTGCTATGGCTATCGTATATATGCTCTTGCATATCTCGGTTGATTTCCATCTACAAGCACCAGCCAATACGTTACTGTTTTTAACCATAATAACCCTGTGTTGGTCGGTTCGTTATTTACCTTCTGAGCCTCAGCGAAAGGCTCGAAAATCATTTTAGTTTTACTTTTACTATACAATTTAGCGCTAGTTAAATAAGGATATTTTATGAAAGTTGTCATTCCCGTTGCAGGTTTAGGCACGCGTATGTTGCCAGCTACCAAAGCCATACCTAAAGAAATGTTACCCATTGTTGATAAACCCTTAATTCAATATATTGTTGATGAATGTGTCAGTGCGGGAATTAAAGAAATTGTATTGGTGACTCATGCCAGTAAAAATGCAATTGAAAACCACTTTGATAAATCTTACGAGTTAGAGTCAACCTTAGAAAAACGGGTTAAACGTCAGTTATTACATGAAGTGCAGTCTATTTGCCCTAAAAATGTCACCATTATGCATGTGCGTCAGGGTGAGGCTAAGGGCTTAGGCCATGCGATATTATGTGCAAAACCCTGTATTGGAAATAATCCATTTGCAGTGGTGTTGCCCGATGTCATTTTAGATGCCTACTCAGCGGATCAGCGAACTGAAAACTTAGCTTCTATGCTGGTGCGTTATCAGGAGTCCCAAGCCAGTCAAATTATGGTGGCCCCTGTACCTGATGAGCAAGTGAATAAGTACGGCATTGCAGATTGCGCTGGTGAAACCGTGATGGCTGGAGAGTCAGTCAAAGTGTATAAAATGGTTGAAAAGCCTGCAGTGGGTCAAGCGCCGTCAAATTTAGCCGTGGTTGGTCGTTACGTGTTGTCCGAAAAAATTTGGGATTTACTAGCCCAAACGCCGCCGGGCGCAGGGGATGAAATTCAATTAACTGATGCTATTGATATGCTGATTAAATCTGATGCGGTGGAAGCTTTTAATATGACGGGTAAATCCCATGACTGTGGCGATAAGCTTGGTTATATGAAAGCGTTTGTTGAATACGGTTTGCGAGATGCTAAATATGGCGGCGATTTTAGTCGTGAAATTAAACTGTTATTAACCGAATACGACTAATGTAAGTTAATGAAATTGTGATTTATATACTGTTATATACTGTTATATGCGGTGCTACCGAGCCAGCCCTAGCGTCTTTGCTTGAAAAGGCTGACAAACTAAAACCTAATCTTCGATACTGTTGCGGCAATAACGCTAAAATGGTGTTTGAGGTTAGGTTTTTTTGTACCTAAAATTTATGTTAATAATATATAAAACAGAGTTTTATGTTGTGTGGTCGAGGTATGGGTAAATAGCCTAATCAAAGCCATTATATTGTTGGATAGTCCTCCGCTAAACCGCTAAACCGCTAAACCGCTAAACCGCTAAACCGCTAAACCGCTAAACCGCTAAGCTTGCTGATACTTCATAATCATTTAGTCGGTGAGTTAAGCTAACTTTACTTGGCGCTCAATTCTGAACGCGAAGGCATAGTTCGCCATTTCCTATCTAATTCGTCTATTTTTTAGCTTTTTAATTTATTTTAATAAGTCTAGCAATCTTAGAAATCAACTACCCCTAAGTGAGTATGGCTTAAGGTTATAGTTATCAAGGGGTTTTTATTGGTATTTGATGGTTTGACTTTATTTTGTCTTTTACGAAGGGTTAGATCCATCAAAATGTATTAATCGGATTGTATGTTTATCCCTATGATGTTTTCCAAGGAAGCGAAAGATACAAGGTATCACTGGTCAAACGGTCGGATTGAAAGGTTCAATCTGGATTCAGCAGTGTTAATTCTAGCAAATATGCCAGTCAGTTCGCTCCACCTAATTCTTAATATGTAAACTTAACCTGTAAGGCAGCAATGATTATGAATATCATCCAAAATCTTTTTGCTATTTCGCCCTATATTGCGTTGTTTATTACTCTGGCACTTGGTTATCTGATCGGCAAAATTACCATAGGACGTTTTGTTCTTGGTGGTATTGCAGGTACCTTGTTGATGGGAGTATTAATTGGCCAATTTGGTGTGCAAATAGACCCAGGAGTCAAAACCATCTTCTTCGCATTATTTATTTATGCGGTAGGTTATCAAGGTGGGCCTCAATTCTTTGGCGCGCTTAACTTCAAAACTATCAACATTTTACTTTCCGCTGTCGTGATGACGGTAACCGGTTTAATTACGGTATTAGTGGCAGCTAAGTTATTTAGCTTAGACAGTGGTACTGCAGCAGGTCTTGCTGCCGGTGGCTTAACGCAATCAGCCATTATTGGTACTGCTGGTGATGCGATATCTCAATTAGGTGGCATGACCGAAGAAGCTAAAAGCTTGATGCAAACCAATGTGGCTGTGGGTTACGCCGTAACATACATCTTTGGTTCGTTAGGCCCAATTTTAATGGTGTCATGGTTAATTCCGACCTTTATGAAATGGGATATCCGCGAAGAAGCACTAAAGCTAGCTGAAAAAATGTCTGACGGTAAGCCTGAGCTGGCGCCAGGTGAATTTAATGCGATGACAGATCTTGTGTCACGTGCTTATAAAATTCCTACAGACAGTCGATTAATTGGTCAAGATATTCAAACTGTAAACGGTGATCTGCTTGATACCGCTATCGAAATGATTTCACGTGATGGTCAAAACATTGAAGTTGATAAATCAGTGGTGATAAAAGCGGGTGACATCTTAGTGGTAACCGGTCTTCGCCAAGCTATCGCTGGACACATAGAGTCTGCCAAGCATGAAGTGGCATTACCACGTGGCACCGTATTAATTGAAGAAAATCGTCAACTTGTTGCTAATGACAAGCAATTAATTGGTAAAACACTTGCACAGATTAAAGCTGAAACTAACGTGGATACCTTACGTGGTGTGTATGTTACCGACGTGATCCGTGGTGGTAACTCGCAAAATATTTCAGCCGATTTTATCGTCCATAAAAATGACATTATTCAAGTCACTGGCTCTGCAAAAGATATTAACCGTATCGAAAAAGGCATCGGTAAGCGTTTAGTTTCATTATTTTCAACTGACTACGTACTGTTTGGTTTAGGTATGGTAGGTGGCTTATTAATTGGTCTGATTAACTTCGAAATAGCCGGTATTCCAGTGACAATTGGTTCAGGTGCAGGTTGTTTGATTTCAGGTTTATTTGTGGGCTGGTTACGTAGTCGTAAACCAAATATGGGATCACTGCCACTGGGCGCTTCAAACTTCTTACGTGACTTTGGTTTAGCGGTATTTGTTGGGGTTGTCGGTTTACAAGCAGGACCTCAGGCAATCGATATGGTTAAAGAAAACGGTTTAACCTTATTGTTCCTAGGTGTCGCGGTAACCATTATTCCACAAATTATCTCTTTCTTTATCTCTTACTACGTATTGAAGATTAAGAACCCGATTGAAGCACTCGCTTGTGTTGCAGGTGGCCGCAGCGCTAATCCAGGCTTTGCAGCTCTACTTGAAAAAGCAGGTAATGCAACACCGGTATTTGCTTTCACGGTCACTTACGCCATTGCCAATGTATTACTCACCCTTTGGGGTCCAATCATTGTCGGCATTATTTCAACCCAATAATTACCCTAGATAGTCGATGAGAGTGACGTCTCCTCTTATCGACTATCACCCCAAATTCACCCTTTTAAATTGATAAATAGGTAAAATATTATGACTACATCAAATACTCAAACTGTACCAACAATCGATTTCACTAAATTTGCCAACTTAAGCCCATTTGAATTAAAAGATAAATTGATTGAAGTGGCTAAAACCGTTCCAGATCGTATTTTATTGGATGCGGGCCGCGGTAACCCCAACTTCTTGGCCACCTTACCTCGTAAAGCATTCTTACGTTTAGGCGATTTTGCTATCGAAGAATCAGAGCGCAGCTACTCATACTTAAACGAAGGTTTTGGTGGTATTCCGGATGGTGTTGGCGTTGTTGAACGTTTTGACACTTTCGCAAAAGAAAACCTAAACAGAGATGGCGTTAAGTTTTTACAAAAAGCAATTAGCTATGCTAATGACCGTTTAGGTATTGATAAGCAAGCTTTTTTACACGAATTTGTAAACGCGTTTTTAGCCTGTAACTACCCTGTGCCTTCACGTATGTTAACCAACATTGAAAAAGTGGTTAAGCAGTACATAGGTGAAGAAATGTATGGCCCAATGCCAATGACAACTGACTTTGACCTGTTCGCTACTGAAGGTGGCACTGCGTCTATGACTTATACTTTTGCGACAATGTTCAACAATGGTTTACTTAAAAAAGGCGACAAAGTGGCGTTAGTGACGCCTATCTTTACCCCTTATTTAGAGATTCCAGAGCTTGCTGAATATGAGTTAGAAATTGTTGAATTACGCTTAGACGAAAATACATGGCAGTTACCACAATCAGAAATTGAAAAATTAGCTGATACAGGTATCAAACTATTGTGTGTGGTTAACCCTGCCAATCCTGCATCGGTTAAGTTTTCAAACGATACGTTAGACCGTTTAACTGACTTTGTTAACACACAGCGCAAAGATTTGTTCATCATCACTGATGACGTATATGGCACATTTGCAGACAACTTTATTTCGCTATTTGCCAAACTGCCATACAACACCTTATGTGTGTATTCATTCTCAAAATACTTTGGTGCAACCGGCTGGCGTTTAGGTACTATCGGTATTCATTATGAAAACGTATTTGATGATGCAATGCGTGCGTTACCAGAAGCGCATCAATTACAGTTAGATAACCGTTATAAAACACTGACACCTGAACCAAGAGACATTAAGTTTATTGACCGTATCGTTGCCGACAGTCGTGCTGTAGCCCTAAACCACACAGCTGGTTTAGCATTACCACAACAGGTGCAAATGGCATTATTTTCATTAAGTTGTTTAATGGACTTGGAAGATAATTACAAAGCAGCTTGTAAACGTATTATTCGTGAACGTTACATCACATTGTATAAAAACATGGGTGTTGAAATTGAAGAAAACGAAGACCGTGTTGATTACTACACCCTACTAGAGTTAGATGCTTTAGGTGGTAAACTTTATGGCGATGAGTTTGTACAATGGTTTAAAGATAACAATAAAGGTCAAGACTTCCTCTTTGTGTTAGCGTACAAAACAGGGGTAATTTTATTACCAGGTAAAGGATTTGATGTTGTTCATGCTTCAGTGCGTGTATCACTAGCTAACCTAACTCACTACGATTATGAGTTAATTGGTCGTGCGACAAGAGTCGTACTTGATGGCTACTTTGCAGAGTATCAAGCAAGCTAGTTAATCAATACCGCAGTTAATCAGTCAAATATTGACTGATGATTGAGAAATGAAAATGCCAATCTTTTGATTGGCATTTTTTATGCTAGATTGAAAAATTTTGTACTATATTTCACAGTTATACAAAGTATTAAAACAGCAACAAAGCTTAATTGGGCAAGATTGCGACATGGTGTATTAGCTGCGTGATACTAGAGCAAATGAATTAAGGGAGTATCTATGGGAACGATCAGGTTGAATTCTATTGTTATTGGCCCATTGCTGTGTATGCTGCTGACGCCTATGGCTGCTGTTGCTAATGATAATGCTGAAGATAGCGTTGCCAATGAGCCAAGCTCATTAGTGCCAAATTTAAAAGAAAACCAAGCACCTTTAACCGTGAATAAAGGCAATTTTGTGGCAGCGCCCATTCCGTTTTCAAATCCGACCATTGATTCAGGTTTAGGCGGATTAGTGGGCTACTTTTATCCACAAACCGCAGAGCAAAAAGCGGTACAACCTCCTTCTGTTACCGGTATCGCAGGGTTTTATTCCAGTAATGACAGCTGGGGCGCGGCAGTTGGTCATGCCAGTTATTGGGATAATAATAACTGGCATTTAAAAGGTGGGGTCGCCTATGCCGATTTAAAGCTGCCGTTAGTGTCAACCGAGTTGCTTGGTTTACCTATCGACGTTGATTGGGATATTTCTGGCTACGGTGCACTGCTTGAATTGGAGCGGCGCATTAGTGGTAATTGGTTTGTCGGAGTTAATGGGGTATTCATTGATTTTGAACAAGACTTTAATGTTAACATTAGCTCCATCGATTTTGATTTACGAAATGAAATTGTCTCCGCAGGACTTGGTGCTGGGATTATTTATGATTCTCGTGATGTGCCTACTAACCCTTATGATGGTTATTACTTTAAGCTCAACGGCACTTTTTTTGATGATGCCATTGGCAGTGATACCAACTTTGAATCTTATTCATTAGAGTTTGATGGTTATTTTCCTGTGCATGAGTCGATAACCGTGGCTTATAAATTAAAAGGCTGTTTGAAAGAGGGTAACGTGCCGCTATGGGCAGCTTGTCGTTTAGGGTTACGTGGTTTTTCATCCACTGAATATATGGCCTTAGGTGCCATTGAAACAGAAGCTGAAGCCCGTTGGCGTTTTCATAAGCGCTGGGGATTAGTGGGTTTTATTGGCGCAGGTAAATTGGATGATGTGAATCATGCGGATAAATCTGATGATATCATTCCTTCATACGGTATTGGCGTGCGCTTTATGCTACAACCAGCAGAGCGAATCAATTTACGCTTAGATTATGCTCGCTCATCCAATAATAATGATGCGCTTTATCTTTCTGTCGGGGAAGCATTTTAATATCGTTATTTTAGTCTATGACTTACATTAGATGTTGTTTATATTGGTTGTCGTTAACTGATATTCTTTAAATGTAGATAGTTAATTATTCTTAAAACATAAATAAAAGAGAGTGTTATGAAAGGTGTCATTTCGATCCAGTCGCATGTTGTTTACGGGCATGCAGGAAATAGTTCAGCAGTATTTCCTATGCAGCGTATGGGTTTAGAAGTTTGGCCTATTCATACAGTGCAGTTTTCAAATCATACTCAGTACCAACAGGGCTGGACTGGGCGGGCTTTTTCTGCCGATGATATTAATGAGCTGGTGGCGGGTATTGGTAACATAGGTAAGCTTGCAGATTGTCAGGCGGTGCTATCAGGTTACCAAGGTAGTGCTGAGCAGTGCCAAGCAGTGATCCAAACCATTCAAACGGTTAAAGAGATCAATCCTCAGGCTATTTATGTGTGTGATCCTGTAATGGGTGACCCTGAAAAGGGCTGTATTTTGGCTGATGGTATTACTGAGCAATTAATTAAACAAGTTATGCCTCTGGCTGATGTGATTGTACCTAATCAATTTGAGCTGAGTCAGTTCACTCAAATGGATATTACCAATCTTGAGCAAGCTAAAGCAGCTTGCCAAAAAGCATTGTCTTTAGGGCCTGATATTGTGTTGGTTAAGCATTTACACAGCATCGCTGATGAGACATTCACCATGATGCTGGCAACCCAAGAGGGTTGTTATATCAGTCAGCGTCCACAACTTGAGTTCGTAAAACAGCCAGTTGGTGTTGGTGATTTAATTTCGGCGTTATTTACCGCAAGTTTAGTGCAAGGCTTATCTGCTGTTGAGGCATTTGAACATGCAACAGATGCTTGTTATGGCGTGTTAAAAGAGACCGCCCATCAGCGCCAGTGGGAGCTACAAACTATTGCAGCCCAGCAAGAGCTGGTCACACCTTCAGAGCACTTTAAAGCGATTAAAGTTTAGTGGTTTAGGTTTATAGGTTGAGCTTTAATGATTTGGCTTTAATAAATAAGTATCGCAATGTTTAGTTATAAGGCCTTTGACCTAACTGAATAAATCAGAGCTAAATAAAAACCACGCTAATTAGATTAAGCGTGGTTTTTTGTTTAAATGGCATAGCTATTATCTGAATTAAGAATTTTAAGACGCTTAATTTACGGCTGTTTATTCAGTACCTCATCAATATCAGCTGCACTGTGGCGATTAGGCAGTTGCTCCCATTCTTCGCCCCATGAGCGATTGACGATACGACCACGCTTTACTGCTTGGCGCTGGGCAATAATATTGGCCCAACGAACTAAGTTCGGATAGCTTGCGACATCTAAAAACTCTGCAGCATCATAAAGATGGCCCAGCACCAAACTGCCGTACCATGGCCAAATTGCCATATCGGCAATGGTGTATTCATCACCGGCAATAAAGGCATGTTTCGCTAATTGCTTATCAAGCACATCAAGTTGACGTTTGGCTTCCATAGCGAAGCGATTAATCGGGTATTCAAATTTTTCTGGGGCATATGCATAAAAGTGACCAAAGCCGCCCCCCAGATAAGGCGCTGCTCCTTGAAGCCAAAATAACCAATTTAGCGTTTCTGTGCGCAGAGCAAAGTCTTTTGGTATGAAGTGACCGAACTTATCTGCTAAATAAACTAAAATCGCGCCAGACTCAAATACTCGCACCGCTTTAGCACCTGAGTTATCGGATAATGCTGGAATTTTAGAGTTTGGATTGATATCAACAAAGCCTGATGAGAACTGCTCACCTTCGCCAATATTAATCAAGTAAGCATCGTATTCTGCCTCTTTTACCCCTTTGGCTAGTAGCTCTTCTAGCATGATGGTGACTTTCTGGCCATTTGGTGTGGCTAATGAATGCAGCTGAATTGGGTTGCTGCCAATAGCTAATTCTTTTTGGTGACGAGCGCCTGAGTCTGGTCGGTTAATACTTGCCCATTGACCACCATTTTCTTGATTCATGGTCCAGACTTTTGGTGGTACATATTCGTTGCTCATGATGTTTCCTTATCTGTGTCACTATTCTGTTTTAAAAGCATGTGTTTTAAAAGCGTGCGTTGTTATATGCGCGGGTATAAATCAGATATTGGGACTAATACGAAATTAACAATGATAAAGCTCATAACCATTGGTTATTGTTCAGCTGCGAATATCATATGGATTGACTGTTACTTTAAAGTGGGTTCATTACATAACTTAAAGATAAAAAATGCCAGTCAATTGAACTGGCATTTTGGGTTTTTAATCAAGTTTGATTAGCTCTGATTATTGCTTAACTACCAAATACGCACACGTTGATCTTCTGGTAGGTACAGCTTGTCACCAGGTTTAACATCAAAGGCTTTGTACCATGCATCATGGTTACGTGGCGCTAATGCGCGGTAACGCCCTGGCGCGTGAGTACCTGCACGAAGCTGACTTAACATACTTTGCTCAGTACGTTTTTCTTTCCACACTTGCGCCCATGCTAAAAAGAAGCGTTGATCGCCTGTAAGGCCATCAATAATCGGCGCTTCTTTGCCGTTTAAACTCAGTTGATAAGCGTTATACGCCATGGCTAAGCCGCCAACATCACCGATATTTTCACCAAGGCTATTACGGCCATTAACGAAGTTTTCTGGGATTGGCTCATATAAACTGTATTGCGCTGCTAGCTGGTCAGCTTTAGCATCAAATGCCGCTCTATCTGAGTCGGTCCACCAATTACGCTGAATACCGTTGGCGTCCGATTTTGAGCCCTGGTCATCAAAACCATGGCCCATTTCGTGGCCAATAACGGCGCCAATGCCGCCGTAGTTCACTGCGGCATCTGCGTTAGGGTCAAAGAATGGTGGCTGTAAAATTGCGGCTGGGAATACAATCTCGTTGAATGAACTATTGTAATAGGCATTGACAAATTGTGGCGTCATGCCCCAACGGTTACGGTCGGTTTTTTGTAGCTCTTTAGCGACGCTGTCAGCATGAAAATATTGACGTAGGTTGTGGATGTTCGCCACTAAATCTTTGCTTGTCAGTGATAAACCATCAAACTGTTGCCATACATCTGGGTAACCAATTTTTGGTTTAAATGCGGCAAGTTTAGCGTGTGCATTGACTTTAGTTTCAGCACCCATCCAATCTAGGCCATCAATACGTTGACCGAGAGAAGTACGTAAGTTCTCAACTAATTCCGCCATTTGCTGTTTTGATGATTCAGGGAAATAACGTGCCACATACACTTTACCAATCGCAAAACCTAATGATTGCGTGCCCGACATTTCAGCGACTGCGCGTTTCCAGCGTGGTTTAGGCTCTTCTTGCCCGCTTAACTCTTTACCGTAAAAAGCAAAGCTGGTGTTGTAGATGTCTTCAGATAATAATTCTGCATTATTACTGATGGTGTGGAACTTAAGGTAATCCTGCCAAACATTAAGTGGCTGCTGATTAATTAAGGCAATCATTGCTTTAACTGGCTCAGGCTGTGAGATATTTAATTGTGGAACTTGATAGCCCGTTTGTTCGATAAATAAATCCCAATTAAAGCCTGGGTATTGCGCTGCTAAATCAGCACGTTTAACTTGGTTGAGGGTCAGGTCGCGGTTACGGCGCTTTTCTCTTGGCCATTGACCTTCAGCAATTTTTGTTTCTAATGCCAGTATGGCTTCAGCGCGAGCGCTGCCATCTTTGATACCAGTGAAAGCCAGCATGGCTGTAATGTGCTCAACATAGGCTTTGCGGATGTTAATGAATCTTTCACTGTCTTCTAGATAATAAGAACGGTCGGGTAAACCTAGACCACCTGCGCCAATAGACATTTCATATTGATCTGGATTGATGCGATTAAACCACATGCCACCATAAATTGGCGATGCAGCATCGGTTAACCAAGTTTGACCGAAGACTTTGGTTAAGTCGTCGGTGTTGTTAATGTTGTTGATGCTATCAAGGGTTGCTTGAATTGGGCTGACACCCAGCTTATTAATGGTGTTAGTGTCCATGTAAGCATTATAAAAATCAGCGATAAGTTGCTCTTCAGCATTTAAGTCATTGCGGCTGGTGATATCATCAATGATTTCTTTAACTTGGGTTTCACTGCGCTCAGCTAATGCTGTAAATGCGCCATAACGAGTTTTATCTGCTGGCATGTCAAAGTTGTCATACCAAGTACCACTGGCATACATAAAGAAGTCATCACCGGGTTTAACTGCTTCATTGCGGGCGCTTAAATCAACCCCAAAGCTACCAAGCTCAGCTGCGCCTTTGGCTTGGGCAGTGACTTCTGCTGCTTCATTAGTGACTTTGACATCAGATGTACCGCATGCGCTTAAAAAACTGGAGGCGAGGGCGAGGGCGATTAAGGACTTTTTCATTATTATCTTCTTCCTTGTTGGTAATTAAAGTATTTATAGAGCGTTTTTTAGATAAAAATTAGCTAACAATATTGTTAAGCCAAGGGGAAATGTCAACCTTGTAATTGTTAGCAAGTTTGAGCAAAGCATTGTTGGGCGTTAAGTTATTTGGCTAGAAGTAGTAACACCATGCTTTAAAGCTTGTTTGGGCGGTGAGTTTTAACCGCAGTTAACGGGCGCATATTAATCTGCGCGTAGTTTGTGTATAACTAGTTTATACAATTCAGTTTCAGCTTTTTAGGCTAATTATGTCCAGCAACCCAATTGCTAATAAACAATCAATTATCATCATTTTAAGCTTGCTGTTAGCAACGGTTTCAGCGGTGATCTATATTACCAAGGCTCACCAAAGCCATAGCCCCGAAACTTGGACATCATTTGTTTATAAAAATGGTTATGAGTCAGCCAGTTATTTGATGCAAGATGGTTTTAATGATTATGCTTCATGCAAAATTTACTCCCAAGATATGTCTGTCACTTATCAGAATGCCCCTTGGCAATGTGGGTCTAAATGCCGCTTTGATTCAATGAGGCAAGGTTTTGAATGCGAGTCGATGATTAACGATTAATCAGTAGTTGCCGCTAACCTCTTAGATTGAAATCAAGTTATTTGCCACGTATCATGCGCTTTTTCATCATATTGAATATTATGCGCCACTTAAAAACCTGTCATCACTCTGACACACCTATCGAGTTTGTTGCTGCTAATCAACCACATATGCTGACGCGAATTGCTGCTAGAGCAATTGTATTAAAAGGTAATAATATTTTGATGTTATATACCGAGCGTTATCACGATTACAGCTTGCCAGGTGGCGGTGTTGATGCCCATGAAGATATTGAGCAAGGGTTGATCCGCGAGTTACAAGAAGAAACCGGTGCGAAATCTATTAGCAATATTACCGCATTTGGGGTTTATGAAGAGTATCGCCCTTGGGATCGTGATGGCTATAAAGTAATAAACATGCTGAGCTACTGTTTTAGCTGTGAGATAGATAGTGAGCTGGGTGAGACCCGATTTGAAGCCCACGAAATTAGCAACGGCATGCAGCCTGTATGGATTGATATTGATGAAGCGATTCAGCACAACCTTAATACCATTGCCAATAGCGCTAAAAAAGGTTTATCCATTGAACGTGAAACCTTTTTACTTAAGCTAATTAAAGCTGAGCTTATCAATAGCTAGCTTTGAGCTAAGAGGATACTTGGGGTCGTAGAGTTAGTGTTGAGCTAATAATGGTTACTCAACATATTCCTTTAACGCCCAGCAAATAACGTAGGGGCGTCGTCATTGCGGCGAGTATGGTTATAACTGCTTAGTGCTTAATTGCTAAGCTCTTTAATAAATAGCTACCTTGCTACTTTTTGAGATGTGAACGTTCTTTTGAATTTCCAAGTATGGACGGCGATCACAAAAATGGCTTTTGCTTGCAGGTTTATTAATTAGTAATTAAGCAACAGTTTTGAAATACAGTTTTCATAGAGACTGACTAAATTATTGAAATAGCTGTTTTATTAGTGGCTTAAGCTTTATTGATAGGGGCGATTTGATGTCACGCGAATGATTATTTCTTTTGGTTGGTAATATATCTACAGTTTAATGATTTGAGTAACGCAACCCCGACCTTGGTATAACTCTGGATAGCTTGACCAATGTTAGTAACTACCTGACACTCTATGCTAACCAAATACCCTACCAAGTATGGATAATAAAAAATGCTAATTTTCTTTATTTGTATTGCGATGTTAGTCCTCGCTTATAAATTCTACAGCCCTTTTGTTGAGCGCCAAGCGGGCATTGACCCAAATGCAAAAACACCTCAAACACGTTTTGACGATGGGGTTGATTACGTCAAAGTTCATCCCGTTAGAGCGTACCTTATTCAATTTTTAAACGTTGCTGGTGTCGGGCCAATCTTTGGTCCTATCCTGGGGGCATTATACGGTCCAATCGCCTTAGTGTGGATTGTATTGGGTAATATTATTGGCGGCGCGGTGCATGATTACTTCTCTGGAGTTATGAGCATCAAAGAAGACGGTAAAAGCTTACCTGAAATCGCCGGTCACTATTTTAATGTGTACTTTAAAGGGGTGATGTTGGTATTCACTGCGATGTTATTGTTCTTCGTTGGTGTGGTGTTCATTATGAGTCCTGCGGGACTGTTAAGTAACTTAGAGTTATTTGAAGGTACCATCTTGGCTAACAATACCTTTTGGGTATTGGTTATTTTAGGCTATTACTTCTTAGCGACACTGTTACCCATTGATAAAATTATCACTAAATTGTACCCATTATTTGGTCTACTCATGATTGTGATGACAGTATCAATTGCAGTGGCACTGCTTATCAGTGCGCCGCAATTGCCCGAGGTTGCAGATATTTTTGCTTATTTTGACCATAGCCATTACAACAATGATTTACTGGAGCCAAATCCTGATGGTTTACCAGTATGGCCGTTATTATTTGTCACCATAACTTGTGGTGCCATTAGTGGTTTCCATTCTACTCAAGCCCCTATTATGGCTCGCTGTTTAACCAATGAAAAATATGTTCGCCCAGTTTATTATGGCGCAATGATGTCTGAAGGTATTGTTGCTTGCGTATGGGCAACAGCAGGTATTGCGGCTTTCCCTGGTGGATATGTTGAGCTTAAGAGTATTCTTGATGCGGGTGGGCCTGGCCTTGTAGTGAACCAAGTTGCGAGCACTTATCTTGGCGTTGCTGGTGGTATTATGGCGATTATTGCTGTAGCAATTTTCCCGATAACCTCAGGGGATACCGCGTTCCGTTCATTACGTTTGACCATCATTGATGCGTTTAAAATCCCGCAAAGTATGCGTAACCGTTTGCTATTAGCCATTCCAATTCTGGTGATTGCATACTTTATGACTAAGATTGATTTCTCATTAATCTGGCGCTATTTTGCCTTCTCCAACATGTTACTTTCAACCAGTGTACTGTGGTTGGCAACTAAGTACTTATTTAACCGTGGTACTTTCCATTGGATTGTGAGTTTACCTGCAATCGTCGGTACTTCTATCACAGTCTCTTATATTATGACTGCGGGTGTTGGCCTTGGTTTACCACAAGAGTTAAGCCAGCCAGTGGGTATCGCTGTTGGGATTATATGTTTAGTAGGGCTGATTATTGCCCACAGTAAACGTAAAGTCGCGCACGCTTAATAGGCTCTGATATCGGCTAATTCTGCAATGATTTAAACGATAGATGATAACAATTAGGTGATCGCAGTTAAGCAATCACATAAAAGATGTTATTTAAGCCCCAAAAACCGATGTATGCATCGGTTTTTTTATGCCTAAATTGGGTCGTACAGCAAGTTAAAAAGCCAGCTTAGAAGTCAGTTGATGATCAGTAATAGCGATTAGCCATTCTATTCACTGAGTGTGGTCAATTTGACGTATCCCAAAAAATGAAGGGCAAGGTAGATGCTGCTATCATGCCCTTTATTAAGGCTAGCTGCGGTTAGGTTTATTCATCTTTATTGATAATCGGATTACACACACCTGTGCCCGTTAATGCAATATGGTTGAGGTTGTTTTTAATCACTTTAGAACCAACATTGAATGAGGTTTCAGGTCGACTGATGAGGTAACCTTGCACACAATGAATGCCCAGTTTTTTGATTAATTCAAATTGAGAGGCCACTTCAACGCCTTCAGCAACCACTTTTAAATCAAGGGTTTTCCCCAGGTTACTAATCGAATCTAAAATCTTTTCGTATTTAGGGTTAATAGTAGCTTGGTCAATAAACAGCTTATCAATTTTGATCACATCAACGGGTAAATTAGCCAATGTTGAAAGGGAGCTAAAGCCAGTGCCAAAATCATCGATGGCAATTAATACCCCTTGGCGGCGTAGTTTTTGTAAATCATTAATAATAGTGTCAGATGCATGGATTAAACATGATTCTGTTATTTCCAATAATAATGCTCTAGCTGGTAAGCCTGTTTTCGCTAAGGTGTCCATAATCCAGTCGTATAACGGCACATGCTTTAATTGCACCCCTGAGATATTCACTGAAATTCGGACTTTATTCATGCCGGCATTGTGCCAAGCTGACATTTGGCGACAGGCTTCAAATAAAATCCAGTTACCCAGTTCAATGATCAAGTTTGAGTCTTCTGCGATTGGGATAAATTCAGTTGGGGTGATTGGGCCTTCAATAGGGTGATTCCAACGGACTAAGCATTCGAAGTAATCGATACTGCAGTCATCAACGCTGACAATCGGTTGAAATGATAAGCTGAAATTTTGGCTGGCAATGGCTAAACGCATTTCTTCGAGTAGGTAGTGATAGCGGCGAATTTTATTACCCATTTCTGGCGAATAGACACGAAAAATACCGCGGCCATCGGCTTTGGCGCGGTACATGGCCACATCGGCCATTTGTAATAGTGTATTGGGGTTTGATGCGCTGTCAGGGTAGCTAGCAATGCCAATGCTAGCACCAATTTTTATGATTTTATTACCAAGTACGAAATCTCGTTCAACTTCTTGTAGCACGTTTTTAGCGACTTCCACTGCACGGTTGTCATCGTCAATGTGATCAATAAAAATAGAGAATTCATCACCGCCTAAGCGGGATAGATTTAGCTCTAAATTTACCCCAGAGCCGATATAGCTAAGGTCATGGTTTCTGATCACTGTGGATAATCGATTGGCAACTTGAATGAGCACCTCATCGCCAAAGCTGTGGCCAAAGGAGTCATTAACCTGTTTAAATCCATCTAAGTCTATGAATAGTAAGGCTTGTTTGGTGCCATCTTTTTGGGCGCGTTGTAACTGTTTTTCTAAGTGTTCAAGGTAGGCATGGCGATCGACAAGACCGGTGAGCTTGTCTTGAAATATAGTTAACTGGGTATCAATATTTTGTTGTTTTACATGCCTATTTAACTCATTTAATGCCACGCTAATGTGTGACAGAGTATTGTTAGTGTGATTGTTTGGCTGCTTTATTTTGAAGGTCGCTAACAATTTATCGGTTTCATTACTGATAAATTCAAGTGATGCACTGTTCTTCTTATCAGAACTGGCTTTGATATAAAAAGGGATAAAGCAGGCAAATAGAAACATGAGTAGTAATGGCACATTACTGAACATCATCATAGCGCCAAACACGTCTGTGACCTTGACTACGGTGAGTTCATTGTCATCCCGAGCCAGTACCGCAAAGTAATGCTGCCCAGATTTCACGATATCATTTTCTAAAAACAGCCACTTTTCCCAATTGGAATTAGTATCTATGACATTGGCAGGTGCAATCTTAATTACGTTGTGGTGAAAATTTTCAGTATGAATAGCATCGATACCCTGGCTAAAACTTAACACCAGTAATACGTTCATCATCATCAAAAAGCTAATTAACATGAATACTAACTTTGAAATTTTAGTCATAAAGAGTCTTAGTAAAGTGTGCCGATTGAAAATCGTATGATGCTCGCATTTTGTTTACGGTAGTTAGCAATTTTGTTTCAATGATGTAGCGGCTGAATTATAAGCTCATTAATACGGGGATACAAGATTTTTTGGGTTATCGAATTGTTAAAAAGTGCAATAAATATAATGTGTTACGAATGTAACAAAGCTTTTTCTGTGGACGAGGGAAGCGTTTTAACCAGATTTGTAACTGGCTTTAAATTGGCTTTTTTTACAGTGCAATAAGGTGAAGTAATAATATGAATTAGCATTATATTCGGCACTATAGCCAATTGGCTTTGACCCGTCAGTTATTTGCCCAACATAGATGGCACAAAAGTATTAAGGTAATAGCGCTGCTTCGGTTAACTTTATCGCGTCACTGTTACAAAAATCCCACCGCCCATTAATGGCGATAGGATTTATTAATCGGCGAGGCATGGTCTAGGTAGTTACACCTTGTCTAGCTCAGTTGTAATTGCCAGTTACCATTTCTTATAAGGTAAAAATTTACCATTCATGGTCACTAATACGCGATCGCCTTTGGGATCTTCAATTTTATCAATGTTTAAACTAAAATCGATTGCGCTCATTATCCCGTCACCAAATTTTTCATGGATCACAGCTTTCATCGGCATACCATACACCTGCATGATCTCGTAAAAGCGATACACCAATGGATCGGTAGGCACTGTCGGGCCTAAGCCTTTAAGTTGGGAGTTGGTTAGTGGCATCATTTGCTCTGCTTCGATACCTAAGGCTTGTGCAATTTGAATTGCTTCAGCTTCAGATGCACAGGCTTGGCCGTAGCATAATGCCGCCACCCAGACCTCATCTCGGCCCACCATCTGACCTATATCATTGAAGGTGAGTTTTTGTGCTTTTTTGGCAGCTAAAATCGTTTTACTTAGGGTGTTGATTTCCATAGTGCAGCTCCAGTTTAAGTGACATAGTTAAGGTAAAGTTAATTAGCACATCAGCGAAATATTAATAGCAAGATGATGAGACTTAAGATTGCACAAATCCCTTGCCAGAACTTAACAGGCTCGCGCTCGATAAGTGGGGCACGGGTTTTATTTAAAAAAGCTTGAGTGGGATGACGCAAGTCGTATAAGTATTCTGATAATTCACTGTAGCGTTTATAAGGATTAGGATGGAGCGCTTTTTTTAACGCATCATCAATCCAGGCCGGGATGTCGCGCTCATCATCCAATACTGATTGATATACCAAGCGGTTTTGCGCCGCTTTGGTCCTTGCTTGGGACATCTTACCGTCGAAGGGTAATTTGCCGCTGAGCATTTGATAGGTGATCACCGCCAGTGAAAAGTTATCAGCCATATGGGTGATAACTTCACCTACAAAGTATTCGGGGGCGGTATACTGCACTGTGCCGAGAATATCGGCATGTACGATTGGGGATGATATTTCAGCAAGACCAGCTACTTTGGTGGCGCCAAAATCTATGATTTTTACCATGCCATTAATGTCAATCATGATGTTTTCAGGGCGTAAATCTTGATGGATCATTTCTTGCCGATGAAAAGCCCGCAAGCCTTTAGCTATTTGCTCGACAATATCACGCACGGTTTCAATAGCGGGTTGTGGATTATCTAACATCCACTGGCTCAGGGTAATGCCTTCGATGTATTCCATGGCTACATAGAGATAATTACGCTGTTTAGTGGGCGGACAAGGCTTAAGGATATGGGCATTATTTAGCCTTCTGGCAATCCACTCTTCCATTAAAAATCGTTCAAGATAAGCAGGATCACCTTGTAAATCTATTGATGGTGTTTTAATGACAACTTTTTCTAGGTTGTCGATATCCATGGCCAAGTACACATGGCTGCGACTGCTATGGTGCAAAGCCCTGAGGATTTGATAGCCGTCAAAATTCATTCTGGCATCAAGAATAGGTGGAAAAGGTTGTTCGGTGAGTTTTTGTAAAGCTTCATCAGCGCTTTGCAGCGGCAAGTCATCAATGCGGATAATTTGAATGGTTAAATTGTCTTGGCTGCCATTGGCCAGTGCAACCTCTGCAATGACTTGGGCGGCAATATCTAAGGCTTGATGATGTAATTTTATTAATGAGTTAATTTCGTCTTCGGAAATAAATTCATAAATACCATCGGTTGTTAAGATAAAAGTATCACCGAGTTCTAGTGCCTTAGCATCATAATCGATTTCTAAGAAGGGGCTGATACCTAGGCCGCGATTAAGGTAGCTTTTATGAGCGTTTATCCACAGGCGGTGATCTTCAGTAAGCTGAGTTATTTCATTATCCCGCAACCGATAAATGCGGCTATCACCAATATGAAATATATGGGCAGTGGTCGATTTGAAGACCATCGCGCTTAAAGTGCATACATAACCACGATCGTTATCAAATCGATGTTCACTTTTTTGGGATTGGGAATAGAGCCAAGAGTTTGTGGCGGTTAGCACCTGAGCTGCGGACTTTTTAACCGACCAAGATTCTGGCGTGCAACTATAGTCATCTAAAAAGCCCCTTACGCTAGCTTCACTGGCAATTTGGCTCACATCACTACTACTGATCCCATCAGCAATGGCAATAGCAATGCCCTTAGAGGTCAATAGTGGTTGCTTTGGGATCGTGGCGCCATGAAAATCTTGATTGATTTCCTTAATGCCTTTGTTGGAATATTGGCCTATTGAAACGGTGAGCTTTCGAGTCATATATTTTCTTATTAAGCTAAAAGTAATGGCTCATCAGCGCCAATCATAAATACTTGCTTTTAAGTGCAACTAACATTCCAAAACGTGGCCAGTGCGCAATGTTAACTCAGTCAAAAGGCTAACAAGTTATAGCGTTGCAGCATTACTATTGCCTAGCGGTAACTAAGTTAAACCAATGAAAGTCTGTGATGGCGCTCAGTTGGTCGTTTGCTTTGTTACGTAATGGTGCAGTGCGAATAATTAACGCACTTAAATAGATCGAAATAGCGGCTGTGACTGGCTTATTGGCTTTGGGGTTAAAACATTATCCATTAGCAATAGTTAATTTAACGGGCTGTGTTTTATATAACGGTTTATATCTTTAAAATCAGTATAATTATACTTAAGCTAATTAACTGTGGAACACGCTGTGCTTACAAAAATACTGGTAACCTTGTTAGTGATCGTCGCTTGTGTGCTGTACATACGCAGCGGTCGTGGCACAAAGAAAAAGCCGGCTTTAGTGTCAATGGGCAGTGATTCTTCACCGCTATTTTCAAAGTTGATTATTTATCCGATGATCGCCGTTTCGATGCTAGTAACTGCAGCCTTTTGGGGCTGGTCATGGTATGACGATAATAAAATTGTGCAAGTGACCATTTCATCGCCTGTTGAAGCGATGTCGGCAACTTATTATGTGCGCAAAAAAGACATTGAAGCGCAGCGTATTACCACTGTGGATGGCATTCAAATTCGCTTATCTAACCAAGAGCGTATAACGGTAGCGGCACCTACTACGAAGTGATTTTCAGCTCGACTCGATGAACAAGTTATTTAGTTTTTCGTTTGCCATTGCAAACAAAACCTCATAAAGCGTTTGAGTAGTGGGCTTTGGT
>NZ_MCTY01000162.1:0-22432 GCF_002873635.1 Shewanella sp. 10N.286.52.B9 | reverse complement strand
ATTTAATATTATTTAGATGTTACGTGATTGATTTTAATTAGATCACTTTATAAAGAAAACTGCCAAAGGGTAACTTTGCATAGCTTTACATAGGTTATGTGAATAAAAGCAATGTATTGCAGCTAGGGACAAGTTTGTCGGCGGCTGTATCAGGCATTAAAGCAGAGGTTTCACCCAAAGTGGGCAATGATGCAGGCTTATTAAATGTAACAAGCCTGCCGGTTTTTATTAAAAATTGTAATCAAGTTTTACCCAAGCGGTTCGACCCGGCTCATTAACTTGAAATAGTGGTGAACTACCAGGAATGTCATTACCCGCTCCAGAGCGACTAACATGTTCGGCATAGGTAATATCAAATAAGTTCTCAATACCAAAACTCACTAAAATATCATCATGCTTCCAAGAGCCATTGATGGCCAATGTGCCAAAACCACTGCTTTCAGCCAGATCTTGTCCTGAGATATTACCTTGACCAATTGCGACTCTATCTTGCGCCGCAACCATCCGCCAAAATAACCCAGCGGTCCAATTTTCAGCTTCATAATTCACTGAAATACGACCCTCTAAAGGGGATATTTGCCCTAGTGGTGTATTGTCAGTGTCATTCTCACCATGGCTATAACTGACGGTGGTTTGCGCCGACCATTGATCAGTAAATGGATATAGCAGGCCTAATTCGCCGCCCCAAATCGTTGCATCAATATTGTAAGCTGCGGTCTTGGCAGTATTAGCATCAATTAAGATGTAGTCTGCCACTTTGCCGTAATAAAACGCCGTGGATATTTCAATATCGTCTTGATAAATCCAGCCAACATCAAGCTGGGTGGTTTTTTCAGCATCTAAATCAAATGCCTTAAGTGACAAATCATTATTGTCTGCCTTCATGAACTCCCAATAGTCAGGAATACGTTGGGCATGGCCGCCGCCAATATAATATTGGCTTTTATCAGTCTCAAACTCGTAGCGAACAAAGCCACTGAATAAGTCATCATCACGGCTGCCTTGCTGGGCCACATATAAACTGGTTTGCCATTGATCCATTCTTAGCCCCGTCAAGATTTTACCTTGGTTAAGCTGATAACTTGATTCAACAAATAAGCCGGTATTGATATAAGCCATGTCCTGCATAAAGGGTTTTGCTAATAAATCATCTAGGCCATTATCTTCTGCTTGATTGATGCTGCGTCCTTTGTGCTTACTGTCCATATAGTCAAGCCCGACAATGGTTTCCCATTTTTCATTGGCTGAAATATCAAACCATAAATGACCACCTGCGGTTTTTCGTCTGACATTAGTGCCTGCATTTACGCCGCGGTCAAACTGATCCATAACGTGATCGTTTTCATTACTATATAACTGAAAATCAATATTATTCAGCCAGTAAAAATCAACATCCTTTTGCAGCAGAAAGGTGACATTTTCATTATCGATCACACGAGCTTTATTGGTTCTGTCAGCGTACTCAGCCTCACCGCTTGAGCTGCCATAAGCAAGCTCAAGCACGGTTGACTCGTCGGGGGTCCAACCTAAAGCAAAATTGTAATTATTACGGTCATAAAGGGATTGAATGGTGGTACCATCACCGTCTTGATAATGATCGCTTTTAGACTTATTAGCATCAAAATCAATGTAATGGGTTTCAGTACCTGCTTTTATTTCGACTAAGTAATCTTCACGGCCAAAACTGCCACCGGTTACGCTGGCGCGACCTTCAAGGCTTTTCTCACTAAAGCTATGGCGATCTTTTTCAAATAATACCGTCCCTGCGGAACCTACTGGGCCATATTTTACTGTTTGTGGGCCTTTAATCACTGTAATGGCATCATAGGCTTCTGGATAAATATAAGCTGTTGGCGGATCCATACGTCCGCCACAGGTGCCATAAACATGCTGGCCATCATCAACAATACTGATGCGTGAACCGCCCATGCCTCTTAAAGAAGGGTCGCCACCTGCGCCGCCTTTTCTGGCGATACTAAAACCGGGGATGGTTTTTAAGTAACCTGCACCGTCATAAGCGGGCAGCGGTAATCTGGGCTTTTTGGGATCGGTGACAACTTTGGCAGGATCGCGCATTAACTCCCCTGTCACCACAAGGTAGTCATCACAGCTTTTATTATCGCAGTGCTGCTTGTGTTTTTTTTCTTGGGTGGTTTCAACAGCCTGAGTGTCTGTGGGATTAGCCTCAGTGGCTTGAACGAAGGAAGTGGGTAAAAAACCTAAAGCGACAGCGATAGAAATCATCAATTTAGAGCGGTGCATAAACAGTCCTATGACAAACCTATAATATTTGTGCGGACATTTATAAATTAACCAGAACAGGTTTCAACTTAAAACCAACAAACTGCGACACTATGTCACAGGCTAATTAAAGGGAGGTCAAAAATACTAAACTCTTATAAATAAAAAACCTTTTATTCAAGTAGATAAGTAGGGGTAGCAGCCCATTTGAAATAACATCGCTGCCAAATAATAAACTGAATAAATGGATTTTTGAGCCATGGCGCTTAACCATAATAAGGGTTTTACCTTAATTGAGCTCGTAGTCGTTATCATTATTCTTGCCATTCTAGCGGTTACTGCCGCACCTAAATTCATCAATTTATCAACCGATGCCAGAATTGCGGCATTAAACGGCGCAGCGATAACTCAATAAAGTCACCTCCTCAGCCAAGTACATTAACCACAACTAATAGGGAAAATGTGACTCCGCTTGCTCTATATTCAAACCCACAGACAGATAAAATCATCTGAGTTAAAACTTATCGCCGACTAATTTAAGTGGTTATTAATTATTTCAAAAAATACCCTTTTTCGGCCTTAACAAGGGTCAAAATTTAAGACACAATGGAGATAACATCCATCTAGACGGCTAAACATGAAAAAATCATTAAAACAGCGTTCATCCGATCATCACCGTGGGATCTATTTTATTGGTACAACCCCACCAAAAATCGATACTGATTTTGAATCGGTCAGTATTATCGCTGATAAATTGTTAGCTCGCCTTGATGAGATAAACTTTGATGGTTTGATCATCTACGATATTCAGGATGAAACCAGCCGCATTGATACCCCAAGGCCTTTTCCCTTTAAAGCCACTCATGATTCTGGTACTTACGCTCAGCTAATCAATCAAAAGTCAGGCAAGCCAGTTATTGCTTATAAGAGCGTTGCCGGTCTTGATGAACAGGGCTTTAGTGAGTGGTTGTCCCGCGCTTGGTATCAAAATAATGTCAGAGACTTGGTATTAGTGGGATCCCCATCGACTCAGGTTGCAAGTTCATTACCATTAAATGACGCTTACCGCGTATTAGCGGCGCACTCTCAAGCATTCTACCTTGGTGGCGTGGCCATTGCAGAGCGCCATTTAAGTAAAAAAAATGAACATATTCGCCTGTTAGGTAAATCAAACCAAGGCTGTGAATACTACATCACTCAGGCGGTGTATAACGCCCAAGCAACCATTGATATGTTAACCAGCTACGCCAAAGAATGTGCGTTAAACAATATCAAGCCTAATCGCATCATCCTGACATTTTCACCTTGCGGCAGTGCTAAAACTCTGGAATTTATCAACTGGTTAGGTGTGTCGGTACCCGAAGCTACCAGCCAGCGTATTTTGTCGGCAGAAGATCCTCTGTATGAGTCAATTAAGATTAATCACAGTAACCTGCTGAAAATTTTAGCCGCGGTTATACCGCTTAATATTCCATTAGGGCTGAATATTGAAAGTTTAACTAACCGTAAAACTGAGATTGATGCCTCGATTTTGATGTACAAACTGCTAAAGGGCACCATGGATCAAGCCTTAGCCCAAAATCAAATTGATCAATTTGTGCTAAATAAATAGTCCTCAGCGATAAAATCTTGCCCTATGGTGTTAATAGCCGCCATAAGGCAAGCTTTCAGCGTCAAGCGCCAGTAACAAATGGCTTAGCCATAAGCGCTTATATTGACTCTAAAAAATCACATAAACCACAATTAAATATTGAAAAAAACCAATAATATCAGTTATTGTTGAATTAAATATGGGGGGATAACTGTAAATTAGCAGTAATGGTTAAAGGTCAAGTGTTAGCCTATAAGTCAGCAAGGTGCTTGCTAAGTCGAAGCATTTACCAACACCGACTTGCGGCGCTAAAGGCCCTCAGTTATCTCATCAACGCATTTCAAACAAAGGCACAGTCATCACTTAAACTTGCCTAATTTTTTACTACTTTTGCTTTAATGATAACCAGCAATGAGCTTTATTATGACTATAATAGCATTAGGTTTTGTCGACTTTTAACCTCGCGCATAAGTTCAATTTGTATCTGTTCAATTGAGGACTAACTATGGATAGCCAAAAACTCAATACACTACTTGCCACAGTGACTGACAATGCCATTAATGCATATTGTCAATTCGGTGAAGAAATGCTGGTAGAAATTAATCGCTGGATTTCAAAGCCCGAGCAAAGTCGTTTTTTAAATGGCAATTCGCTGGACTTATTAATCAATAATCACCGCAACCACCTTGGGTTTATCTCCCAGGTTATTGAATCCCGTGATGGAACCGCTTTAGTGAAAGCACTTCCCTGGGTCTATCAGGCTTATCATTCTCAAGGGGTGCCATTTCTCTACTTTAAAGAAGAACTAGAAAAATGGCAGCAATTGATTTTAAAGACAATTCCACCAATTGAGGCTGCACAATTAGTGCAAATATACGATTGGATGCTTAGGGCCCATGATGAGTGCTGTAGCCTAATAAAAGGCAACCGAGAAGAAGAGTTTATTGCAATGGATAACCCCTTTCTCCACTATATTATTACAGGTGATCACCGTAACGCCTACAGCTATGCATTCAATAAAGTCACTACATGGGAAGACTTTGAGCGTTTTTTTAATAATGAGGCTCAGCCCGCTCTCTATCAAATAGGTTTGCTTTGGCAAAATGGTGACGTATCAGTATCCACCGAACATTTAGCCACAGCCATTACCAATCGTGTGCTCACTGGGCTGCTAATGCACCTAGACCTTCCAGAAATAACTAAACCAAAGATATTGGTAACTTGCGCGGCATCTGAACAACACCAAATTGGCTCATGGATGGTTGCCACAGCGTTAGAAGCAAATGAATGGGATACAACCTATCTTGGTGCCGACGCACCTAAAGACGCCATTCTTGATTATATTACAAATGAGTCACCTAAAGCCGTAATCATCAGCGTTACCATGCCTTACAATATCAAAAGGGCTCGAGAGCTCCTCCAAGAAATCGACGCCTTATACCCAAATATTAAAACCATTGTAGGCGGTCAAGCGCTGTCTTTTTTCCATGAACCGCAAGAAGTGCTTAAAGCCGATTTCATCACCAGCGATTACAAAGAAGCGATTCAAAAGCTCAACACCTGGTTAGCTTAATGAATATCCCCAGTGAACTTGCAATAGATATCGCAGAAAATTCGCACGTATTGGCTATCGCTGAGTTTGCTTACGATGGCACATTAATCAGTTACAACCGGGGCTTTCGCATACTGTTTGCTATTTTTCTATCTGAAACAAACAATTGGCATGAATTTTTTGTCGGTGCCCCTCGAGTGACACAAATAATAGACCTTGACTCAGATCCGCAACTACTTAAAACCACAAAAGGTAAAGGGCTTTTATGTTCGTTTCGTAAAATGGAGTCCTCGTTCTATTGTATTGCTGAAATATTGGAGCTAAAAGATGAAAAGCTAATTGAAGAAATTAGCAGTCTTAGTAATCTAATGGCGCAACTCAATTTTCAGCTTCGTCGCGAAAAACGGCAACTTATTAAAGCCCACAAAGACATAGAAAAAATCGCACGTGAAGACCCGCTGACATCCTTGCTAAACCGACGAGCATTTTTTGACATCATGAATCCCAGGTTGTCGTTAGCCAAACGACAAAACATGGAGATAACCCTGTTCTTTATTGATTTAGATTTTTTCAAATCGGTTAATGATAATTGGGGGCATAATATCGGAGATAAACTACTTGTGGCGATAGCAAGTATGCTTAAAAAGACCCTTAGGCTTGAAGATGTTATTTCTCGCTTTGGAGGAGAAGAGTTTGTCGTTGTCCTTACAGGGCAATCGTTAACTGATTCGTTCACATTAGCTAACCGTATCCTAGAAAATTGCAGAGCGCTCAAAATTGCATCACTGGACAGAGTAAATACCCTTTCAATCGGCATTACCCAGTGGGATAAAAACGAAGATATTAACAAACTTATTCAACGAGCAGATGATGCATGTTACATGGCGAAAAACAGTGGCAGAAATAAATACATTGCCTTAAGCCCTGAAACGGCAACAAGCCATTAATCATGGCTGCCCATGTTATTTTCAGAGACTGACCCAAGTGATTTAGTTCGGGAAATTAAAATATAAAAAAAGCCTGAAGCGATACTTCAGGCTTTTTGGTGTAAACGATAGCCAGTTTAACACTTGCTATCGTTTGTAAAACGAGTCGTTAAAACTGGTTCATTGTGTTGTCTTTACCTGACGCTTTAAGCGCTTGGTCACCAGAGAAGTACTCTTTATGTGCATCACCCATATCAGAACCTGCCATGTTTTGGTGTTTAACACAGGCAATACCTTGACGGATTTCCTTACGTTGAACATTAGCAACATAACCCAACATGCCTTGGTCACCGAAGTACTCTTTAGCCAAGTTATCAGTTGATAGTGCTGCGGTATGATACGTTGGTAGCGTGATAAGGTGATGGAAAATACCCGCTTCACGTGCAGCATCAGCTTGGAAAGTACGAATTTTTTCATCAGCTTGAATAGCAAGCTCAGTTGTATCGTAATCAACACTCATCAATTGATCGCGGTTGTAAGCTGAAACATCTTGTCCTGCTGCTTGCATTGAATCAAATACTTGCTGACGGAAGTTAAGTGTCCAGTTAAACGATGGTGAGTTGTTATACACAAGCTTTGCGTTTGGTATTACTTTACGGATTTCGTTAACCATGCCGCCGATTTGAGATACATGAGGCTTTTCAGTTTCAATCCACAGTAAGTCAGCACCATTTTGCAGTGAAGTAATACAATCAAGTACACAACGCTCTTCACCCGTACCCGCACGGAACTTAAATAAGCCATTGGGTAGACGAGCAGGTTTTACCAACTTTCCACCTTGTTGGAATACCACATCGCCATTTTTAAGTGTTGCTGCATCAACCGCTTCCACTTCAAGGAAACTATTGTATTTATCACCTAAGTCACCAGCTTCATTGGTTACGGCAATTTTTTGTGTTAGACCAGCACCTAGTGAATCGGTACGGGCAACAATCACACCGTCATCAATACCCAATTCTAAAAAGGCATAACGAACCGCATTAATTTTCGCTAGAAATTCAACATGGGGCACGGTCACTTTACCGTCTTGGTGGCCACACTGTTTAACATCAGACACTTGGTTTTCTAATTGAATACAACAAGCACCGGCTTCAATCATCTGCTTTGCCATCAAGTAAGTGGCTTCTTCGTTACCAAAACCTGCGTCAATATCAGCAATAATCGGTACAACATGGGTTTCGAAGTTATTAATTTTGTCTTGAATCGCCGCTTTTTCTGACTCGCTGGCATTATCTAATTGGCTGAACAGGCCACCCAATTCACGTGCGTCAGCTTGACGCAGAAAAGTGTACAGCTCTTTAATTAACGCAGCGACAGAGGTCTTTTCATGCATAGATTGGTCAGGTAATGGGCCAAACTCACTGCGCAGTGCTGCAACCATCCAACCTGAAAGGTATAAGTAACGACGTTTGGTGGTTAAAAGATGCTTTTTAATAGAGATCATTTTTTGTTGGCCAATAAAACCATGCCAGCAACCTAGAGACTGAGTGTACTGCGATGAATCTTTATCGTAGTTATCCATGTCTTCACGCATAATCTTAGCAGTGTACTTTGCGATGTCTAACCCAGTTTGGAAACGGTTCTGTAGACGCATACGAGCGACTGATTCTGGGTTGATGGCATTCCATGCACTACCTTCTGAATTAATCAAGGTAGCAGCTTCATCGATATTACTTCTGTAGTTAGTCATGTGTATATTCCTTTAACAAATTGATTAGCGGCAAATGATTACGTTGAAAATAATAGTTAGATTTGGTTAAATAAGTCTAATTTATACTTACTATTTTCGGTATTCATCTTATGAATGTATCTCGTATCGACTTGAACCTCCTTGTTTATTTAGATGTTTTGCTACGTGAAAGAAATGTAACTAAAGCAGCTGACCAACTTGGTATTAGCCAGCCTGCAATGAGTAACGGCCTAAAACGCTTAAGAACCTTGTTTGATGATCCCTTACTTATTCGCACCAGTCAGGGCATGACGCCGACAGAACGTGCTAAAGAGTTGCAACCCATAATCAGTACCTTGATTATCGGGCTAGAAAAAGCCGTACAGCCTCGCGCCAAATTTGACCCACAAGAAAGTGACAAAGTCTTTCGAGTCATGGCTAGTGATTATGCTGAAGCGACCTTACTACCTCCGCTAATTGCAAAACTTCGGACTCAAGCACCCAACATTATTTTAGACATCATGACCCCAAGTGATGTCAGTTTCCCTGATGTAGAACAAGGAAGAGTCGATATGGTGATCAATCGATTCGACACTATTCCGCAATCATTTCACCAGAAAGTTTTGTGGAATGACGACTTCAGCTGCTTGATTAGTAAGACGAATCCAGTTTTACACAAGTTTTCTTTAGACAGTTATTTGCAAGCCAAACACGTGTGGGTGAGTAAAACCGGAATGGGCGTTGGTGTAGGGATGGATCCTGCTGATGTTCAGCGCTTAGGTTGGGTGGATGAAGCATTAACTCGAATTGGCGTAAAACGGCAAATCACGGTTTTTACTCGCCATTACCAAGCCGCGTGTTTGTTGGCTGAGCAACAGGATTTGATCGCAACCATACCAAGTAAGATGGCTCGTCATCACAACAATAATGATCGGGTGAGTATTGTTCCGCCGCCATTTATTATTCCACCCATTGCATTAACTATGGCTTGGAGCCCCTTGCTTCAACATAATCCAGCACATCAATGGATGCGCCAATTAATCACTAAAACGGCAGATGAAATAAATAGAGGCGACGTTTAATCTTGTTGTTATTTTGATTTTTAATTACTGATACGTTGCAAATTAACCAAAAAAGGGTGATTTACCATAGATTTGATGAATATTGGTGATAACAAGTATAAATTGGATAAATAAGCTTAATTTGATATAGAGTAAAGTCTTGCTGCGAATTAACGATTAATAATAGATTTGAGTGGTTTTTAAGTTCAGCGCACAGGAATTAAAGGTAGGGATAAACATGACAGCACGTATTCAAGTAGGTGGATTACAAGTAGCACAAGCATTGTGGCAACTGGTCGATAGTGACATTTGTCCAGGTACAGGCATTGACTCAGCAACTTTTTGGGCAAAATTTGAGGACATCATTTCCGAATTTGCTCCCATTAATGTGGCCTTGTTAGAGAAAAGGCAGCAATTGCAGCAACAAATTGATCAATGGCATACAAAGCACCCTGCTAAAGACGCTAACCCAGACCAGTACAAAGCTTTTCTATCCGAAATCGGCTACCTAGTACCTGAGGGTGACGATTTTCAAATTAGCACTGAAAATGTCGATCATGAAATTGCAGCGCAAGCTGGGCCACAATTAGTTGTGCCAGTAAAAAATGCACGTTTTGCCCTTAACGCCGCCAATGCACGTTGGGGCAGTTTATATGATGCGCTATATGGTACTGATGCCATATCACAACAAGACGGCGCCGAGCTGACCAAACAATACAACCCCATAAGGGGCAATAAAGTTATCGCATTTGCAAAACATCACTTAGATACCGCAGCCCCATTAGTGCAAGGCAGCCATGCTGATGTAACGCGGTATTATATTGATGCAGGCCAACTACGTATGCAGTTAACTGATGGCACAATCACAAGCTTAACCCAAGCACAAAAGTGTGTCGGTTACCAAGGTAGTGCAGAGGCGCCGAGTGCGATTTTGCTGGTTAATAATGGTTTGCATATTGAGATCCAAATTGATCCAGACAGTGTTATCGGCAGCAGCGATAGTGCTGGCGTAAAAGACTTGTTAGTTGAAGCCGCTGTTACCACCATTATGGATTGCGAAGACTCTGTTGCGGCGGTTGATGCTGAAGACAAAGTTGAAGTTTATCGCAATTGGTTAGGTTTGATGCAAGGTAACTTAGCTGCCTCACTGACTAAAAATGGTAAACAAATCCTTAGAGAGCTTAATGATGATAGGGTTTATACCGCTGCTAATGTTAATGCTAGTACAGACGCTAACACCGTAACGTTACCCGGCAGAAGCTTACTCTTTGTACGTAATGTTGGCCACTTGATGACGATTGATGCCGTACTAGATAAACATGGCAATGAAGTACCAGAAGGAATATTGGATGGCATGATCACTGTGCTTGCCGCTATGCATGACCTTAAAGGTAACAATAATGGTCGCAGTAATAGCCGCAAAGGATCGGTGAATATTGTCAAACCTAAAATGCATGGCCCAGAAGAAGTGCAATTTACTTGTGACTTATTTACCAAGATAGAAGATGCACTCAACCTCCCCCGTAATACCATTAAAGTCGGCATTATGGATGAAGAGCGCAGAACCACACTCAACTTAAAAGAGTGTATCAGGGTCGCGCAACAGCGCGTTGTCTTTATTAATACCGGCTTTCTTGACCGTACCGGTGACGAACTCCATACCTCAATGTTAGCGGGCGCCTTTGTCCCCAAATCTGTGATGAAGCAGCAAAAATGGATTAAGGCTTATGAAGACTGGAATGTCGATATTGGACTTGAATGTGGCTTACAAGGTCGCTCTCAGATTGGTAAGGGTATGTGGCCGATGCCAGATGAAATGGCAGCCATGCTAGAACAAAAAGTGGCTCACCCAAAAGCGGGGGCAAACACGGCTTGGGTACCATCGCCCAATGGTGCCGTACTGCATTCTATCCATTATCATCAAATAAATGTGGCGGAAGTTCAACAGCAACTTAAGCATCGTAAGCGTGCTAGCATCGATGACTTGTTGACGATTCCATTGCTTGATGACACGACAACATTAACCCAGCAACAAATTACCTTTGAGCTAGAAAATAATGCTCAGGGTATACTGGGCTATGTGGTGCGCTGGATTGACCAAGGCGTCGGTTGCTCGAAAGTACCTGATATTAATAATGTAGGTTTAATGGAAGACAGAGCGACTTTGCGGATCTCGTCGCAATACTTAGCTAATTGGCTTGAACATGGCTTATGCAGTGCAGAAGAAGTGATGGCGGCACTGAAAAAAATGGCTGCAGTGGTAGATGCTCAAAATGCAGGCGATCCACTGTACATTAATATGGCCCCTAATTTTGACGGCATAGCCTTTAAAGCGGCTTGCGACCTTATATTTAAAGGTAAATCGCAACCTTCTGGTTATACAGAGCCTTTACTACATGCATACAGGATCCAAGCTAAAGCAGGTTAATCTTTAGCGTTAATACTGGCTCTGTGTTTATGTAGTCACTCAATCAATAAGCCCTGATCTTGCAAAGATTAGGGCTTTTTTGAATGTTCAAGTTGGGGGATGAGATTAAGCCTACGCTCACCTTAACGGCACCCACTGATTGAAAGCAAAGGAGATCGTTAGATATTCAGCCACTTGGAGTGGGTGGCCATGTTAATTATTTAAACTCGCGATAACTGACACCAAAAAGCCTGAAGCAAACCTTCAGGCTTTTTTGTATTTAGATTTGCTGAACAAAAAGAAGTGGAACTTTACGTTTATTCCGACAGAACCACTTATTTAGGTTTATATTCAAACCTTATGGCCTTCTGTCCATTATGACGATCACATAAGGTAGCTTGTAAATAACCATTGCATTTAGTTTTATATACAGTAACCACTTAACAACTCCCGCTCAGGGTCACCACAAAAATAACCTGGATCTATAAGCTGATCCAGGAACAATTGGGGCCATGTTATTTATAAAAATGGAAACCTAACCCTAGTATTGACTCTTGGAGTGAGCGGCAATGTTATTATTGATTCTATCAGTAAAACAAATATCGATATGAATTTAGAATTGTGAAAATGAAGGGGAAAGTTAACTTAGATTATAACCACCTACTGAAGTAGGTGGTTTAGGGGCTGAAAACAAAAATTACTTTCCCAGTTGTTCATCAGACAAGTTAGCGAGCCTTGATGGTTCGCTTTACTTAAAAGATGAGTGAGCTTTCGGGTTTGTAAATTATAGAGACTATAGCTCAACCATATACATAGCATTTTTTGTCGCGAAGCTAAGGCGCGGTTTTGAGCCATCTTTAGAAGGCATGTATTCAATTGAATTTGTTGTTATTGCACCTAACAACCTTGGTGTTTGCCAAATGATATCTCCTGAATTAACAGAGCGCATTGATAACGTACAATTGGGGTTATTACTTAAACCTGTTTCTCCGCTATCACAACTACTTATTAGTAAATTATCTGAATCCTGAGGTTGTAAGATATTACTCACCTCACCATCTATGAAAAAGGAATTGATTTGAGTTAGCGAGTTATCAAGTATTAACAGTTCGGTACTATTACCATATGGTGAGCCATGGGAAGATAAACAAGCTATATTAGTCGCTTGATTAATCAGCACTATTTTACTACATAAAAGTGATGCTGTACTTGCCGGTACGAATGCTCCATCTATAAACTTGAATTGTTCTGTTGAATTGAAGAGGTGGTAGTTCGAATCACGTTTTTCTATTGCTACAACTGCAATCAAGGTTCCTTCTTTATTTCTAGAAAAGTCAGCATCTAAAATGGTGGACACTTCTGTAGGTTTATAATCCCAGAGTACAGTTTGATTTACTAAGTCTTCTACATAGAGTTGTTCACTGTTAACAACAATTAAATCATTATAACCATCGTTGTTAATATCAGCATGTTCCATTTCTACTGAGCTTACATATCTTTCAGAGTTTTGGCTAAACGACTTCTCCCAGAGTAAAACTTCGGATGCTAGCTCTTGTGCAAACAGAGTAAAACCTTCTTCATATTTAGTATTAATTATCACTTCATTAACACCGTCTAAATTGGCATCAAAAATGTCAATTGCATGGATGGAACCATTTATTCCGTTCTCTAACTTGTAAAGGTTATTTTTTTCTTTTTGACCATTTTCAGAAACACTGTATAGGTTCCAATTGTGTTGAGGAGAATAAAACAGTGCTTTAAAGCTTCCACCTTCTACGATATTCCCTGCGGTATGGTAGTTTGTACTAGCAGTAGAATAATTTAAGCCCCATACAACTTCTGGGTATGGAGTTAATTTAAATGAGCTAATTGAACTATTACCTGATCTCAAGAGCTCAACTTCACCTGAGTTTTCAGTAACTGCTGAAATAATATTGTTTGTGTGGTTCGATAACTCACTCCATTGAAGCTCTAATTTCTCACTTGAATAGGAGTTCATATTCCCGCCGTAACTTGAACATGGTCCAGTAACAATGCTTTTTAGAGGTGTTACATGCAGACTGCAGATATCTTCTTCTATGGCTAAATGAGTAATAGGTGAGCTTTCTCCATATTTTAGCATTTCAATGGATTGCTCTTGCTTGTTGTATGAAATAATTTCTTCTATTTCATTGCCATCAATATCAGCTAAAGTGAATAATGTATTTTCAGAGTCAGCATGTAACCAATTTAATTTTTTGAGTTCATTATCAAATACTAAGCCATCATCTAACAAAATATGCTTTAAATTCTTGTCGATAATACTACCGATTTGTACCTCGGATGGCTGAGAATTCAGATCATAAAGTGAGCTTATCGAGTTTGATCCTGTATCCCACACCCATAAGTCGTGATTAGGTGTGTTGCCACAATCTTTGCAAGCTATGATTAAAACTATTTCGGCATGACCATCATCATTTAAATCTGCAATTGAAAAGTCGACAAATTTCTTGTCTCTTAGGATATGAGACTCTTCAAATTTTTCTATTTCGACAATGACACTTTTTTTGTTTGTATTTGGGTCGATAGATAAAATTTGGTCACTATTCATTACCACTATATGATTAAGCCGATCACCTTCAAAATCATAGTGACTGAGCTTTAAGGCATCTAGATGATAAGGATAAGACCACTGTTGTGTATACTCTTCACCATTTTTGTCCAATAGTGCAATTTGTTTATTATTCTTAAGTATCAAGATTTGTTTTTTATTTAAAGACAAAAAATTAGCTATTGAAATATCCCTTTCTTTGCCAGAAGTTGATAATTCTGAGTAGACATTTAATGCGGCGTCAGACTTTTGTTTTATTGAGAATTGCTTAGTCACTCCGTAATTAGGAATTGTAAGTGAAAACTTGATTTCTTGTTCTGCTGAAAAGGCAATTGAATGAGCCTCCCAGTTGAGAGTGCCGTCAGCAGAAATTGTCATGCCATTGGGGCCGTAAAGCAGCTCGGGTAGTACACCTAAATCGGGAGTCGTTTCGACTTTAACCCTCATAACTTCACCATAGCTTACTATTTCAGGAAGCTGAGAAAGTGTAATTTCAGGCTCTTTAATAAATGTAACTAACGGAGCACTATGTTCAGCATCTTCATACCACTCCATTTCGAACTCATCATTAAAGTCTACAAAGACGGAAAGGCTATTTCCTGCAAGATCTTGGGTATTGCCCTCGCAATCTGGCAATAAGTTTGAATGGGTAAAATTAATTGTTAAAGGGTGTTTTGTCCCAGAGTTAACTTGAGATTGAAATTGATAAATAGCGGTTGTGACTTGTTGACTAGATATTATTTTCGACGAAAGGTCATCATTGAAAATAAATGTTTCAATACATTCAGTATCTGGAATTTTTAGTAACCATCTGCCTTGTATATGGTTAGTAATAGTCGGAATGGTTGGAGTCGCAGGAGAACTCTCAGAGTCCCCACCCCCTCCGCATGCCACAAGTAAAAATGTGACAAAAATACAGACAGTTCTGATTAACATAATAAAATCCTTTTACTTCAAGTTCATCCATTCGTCATGATGACAAATTATCAGGTGGCAATACTAGCCATTTAACAAAAAAATTACAATGTGCGGCGAAGGGTATTTAATTACAAACAAGTGGGGCCAGCATAAATGGAGTCACAACTAATTTTGCAAGAATAAAGCATGCCACCCATTATTTTGAAGTTATAACATAACGCCTTTCATTTTGAGTTGCTAACACCAACAATCATTTACTAATGGGATGATTCTTGCCAAAGGACTGAATATTTCATCATTAATCGCCAAAATTAACTCATAAACTAAATTCAACACAGCTGAAAAGCTTGATATCAATCAAGTGGGAAATGCTGTTATTTTAAATTAAGAAATGATTTATTAAGCGCACAACCAGCGCTGACAGTTAGCTGCACCTTGTCGCCGCTTGCGCTCTAGATGTTCACAATATTCAGTTAATGCAGGTAACGCCCCTACAGCTCCTTTAAATAATGCACCAAACTCAGTAGTGATTTTTAACCAGTTTTCAGCAGGAATATTCAATCTATTGAGAATATCCTGGCTACTCGCGCTTATGGCACCGCGTTTGTCATCACGAATAATCCGCCCTGTATCTTCAACCAGCACAATGTAATCTTTGACGCTAAACATCAAACCATTAGGCATATCCAAACGTTCATTGCCCACAAAAGGCAGTAACTCCGCGGGTTGCTCACCTTTCATGGCTGAGTTGATCCGGCGCTGAATGCTGGTGTAATCGGAGCTTTCAGGGGCTGTAGCCATCTTGGCGCGGATAGGGTTTAAGTCCACATAGGCCATGCACGCAAGTACTGCAGCTTCATCTAATAATGCTTGGGATTTAAAGCGCCCCTCCCAAAATCGACCAGTGCAGTTATCTTCTTTATTGGCCATTCGGGCAATAGGTTCACACAGTGAGCGCATAAACCAGCTGATGTCAGTCAAGCGTAGGCGATATTGAGTGATACAGTCATTCACAGCCTGTAACTCAAATTCATTAAGTGTTTCATCTTTAACAAACTTATTGGTCAGCAATGTGCCTTTAAAGCCTTTATGCCATTGGATAAGCACTTCTTTATCAGACCAGTTTTTGGCGGTATCAATATCCACTTTTAGCACCACATGTAAATGATTACTCATCACTGCATAGGCACAAATATCAATAGCAAAAATCGTCGCAAGCTCTAATATCCTAGAATCAACCCACTCGCGGCGATGCTCATAGTTATTACCAGAACTTGCATCAAAACCACATAGAAAGGCTTTACGCACCACTCTAGAACAGCAGTGGTAGTAAGGCGTATCTTCTAAGCTCACGAGTGTTTCCCTTGGTCTGGCCATCATCTATCACCGATTATTAAGCAATAACCAAAGCCTAGTACAGTGTTGATAATTTAGCCACTTGGAATGGGTGGCCATGTTATTACAACTTATTAAAAGCAATATTTAACTTTATCAGTTGCACTATACTCATCGTGGTCTAAGCTGATTGAGGGAATAAAATAATCCCAATTCACAAGGATGTCCGCAAAATGAAAAAAAGAATTGTTTTCCTCCTCACCCTTTCAACCTGCATATCTGTAAATGCTCAGGATTCGTATACTCCTATTGCTTCAGGAGCTAACTTTCCAGTTAAGGAAGTTCACTTGGAGTTTCTGAGAGAAGCACAAGATGTTCACTCTCAACGAGAACACCTATGGAATCTTTGGGCGTCGATCAACGAAGAGGCTCCTTCGGGCGGCCCTTTGTGGGAAACTTGGTTATCTGCTGATCATGTATTCAGACCAAGCGAATCAGAAGTACTTGCTCCACCAAAGGTGAAGAATTTTGAACGACCACTTCAGTTTGTCGATTTACCAAGTAGTGCTGTTCCAGAAGCACCAGGGCAATCCCAATTTGCAACGGTATTGTTTAACCAAGAGGCACACGATTTTGTACGCAGTCAAAAGCTATATCTTGCAGCTACATTAGACGAAATTAATCGAAGTTTAACGCAGCAAGCAGTTTCACTAGACAATAGAGATATTCCTGATTTTCCACGCGAGTCAGTAGTACTAAAGACCGTTTGGCTGCATGTTGCAGCTAATGGCCGAACTCCCATCCCAGTTTGGGATTTCAATCCAAGCAGACCTGATCAATCAGGAAACGATATAGGTACGTGGCCTAGATCGGTAGTAGTTGATACCACCGGTGAAACCATCCAGCGGGGTATATTGGATCAAGGCAGAAAAGTTGTTCCCTTGACTAGTTTCTATTCAGTCGAGCTTACTAACCATAACCTTATTAGAAACTCGAGCCCCGGCGACCACATGATTTTAATTGCTATGCATGTCACCACCAAGGAAATTCGTGATTGGGTCTGGGGTACTTTCTGGTGGCATGATAAAGCCGATTTTGGTCCCTATGCATTGAATAAAACCCAGAATCTACGAGGAGTATGGAGAAATTATCTCATGGATGTCGCCTTCGACTCCGATATACCTCGCGAATATGAGGGTTCGGCCAACGCCGTCATAAATCCCTACCTAGAGGCCCGTTTTCCCATGGGGATGACATCAAACTGCATGACTTGCCATCGAAAGTCCGCTTGGCCGCTGGCGAGTTTCCTACCTATTGAACGAGGTAAAATATCTACATCTGACCAAAGATTTGAGAATAGGGTCCGCTTAGATTTCCTATGGTCACTAGGGATGCGTGCGAAATAAGTGTTTTTTTGTACTATTTCTATAAGGAAAAAAAATGCGATATCTAATTCTTCTATGTTTATTCTTTCTTTGCAGTTGCTCATCTACTACTGCTGTAATTAATGACCCGCCCCAAGGTCTCACATTTACTCGCTTATATCCCGTGAAAAATTGGCAAGAAGCTCACAGCTTTCTAGAAACCACTGAGATGACCTACCAGGAAAAGACGCTTATCTCATCAGAATGTGGCTTTGAAGACGCACCGAAAATGGAACCTGAGGGTGTCGGGGCAGCTGTAATTTCCGCTTTAGTAGGAGCAGGAATTAAATTGGGAGTTGAAGCCTTAGACAAATCGATTCAAAAGGAATTAAAAGAATATAGTGCCGAATACAAGGCTAACTATGTTGGGCACTTTCAAAAGACTAAGTGCTGGCGATTAGTTCGAGCTGTCCGTATCCAAAGCAACGATAATAACAGTAACGAAAAAAACAGCATAAAAATTAAATTCGATGCTCTCTTTGCGATGTCTAAAGAAAAAGGTGTAACGCTAATTCGCCCAGTTCGTGTTTTGATGTCAGACTCCGCGACAAAAGAAAAGTCTACGGATGGAAAGTATGGCGTGGCACTTTCTATATCTATTAAGACGACCGCAAAAGATGGCTTTGGACATTTAGTTGAGAGTTTAGTCCTTAAATCAAATCTGACACTTTCACCGGAGAGGAGTACAGCATCAAAATATTTCTATTCGTATCCTACACATTGCTCAAAACAAGATGACAAGCCCCTCATTTATTGTTCCAACTTAGCGGTAGATACGTATATGCGGGAAATAGAGGTTGATAGTCCCGTGGAAATAACTGCGACAGTAGCTGAAGTTGGATCCGCACCAAAGTTCCTTAAGGCGATAGCCAGTGTTTTCAGCAGTGCAAAAGAGGATATTGGAGAAATTCTAGCGGAGGCTGCGGCAGAAAAAATCGATCCAGAGGAGGATGATTAAATGAAAGATGTCTTCAGCTTAAAAAAAACTTTGGGGAAAAGGTTTTTCAAGAGGGAGTTACTTGGTGCTTTAGTATCGATCAATGCGGTTATTTTCAGCGGATGTTTACAATCTGAGGAAATGTTCACTGCGCCCGCAGTGGACGAGAGACCAGCTTTGCCACTTCCGCCGGGAGTTGATTTAGAGTCGGTTTGTGGAATGGTTGATGACCTTCAGCATGTAGAAAAATACGATGGAAGCTTGGGAGTAACACAAAACTACGTTGGTACCCATGAAAAATCGACAGTGCAGTTCCAGTGGAAAGAGCGAGCAGATATCAGAACCGTGCTTGGTGGGGATGGAGATGCAGGCAATATCTCCAACGAGCGATGGTGTTCTGGCACTCTATTTCAGTCCACTGATGAGTCTGGCCTAGTGCAAGATTATGTCTTAACCGCAGCTCACTGCTTTGAGTCAAAATCTCGTGGGTGGTTTACGCCAACAATCGATGGTGCAGCCTTATCACCAGAGGCAAATGCAAAATTAATGTGGGTAAATCTAAACTATCAACTTAATCCTGAAGCTGGAACTCTCAGGATCCCCGCGCAGTTCTCGATAGATTCGCTTGTAGAGTACGGATTTAACAATGGTGGATTAGATTACGCGGTAGTTAAGCTTGGTGGATTTGCTAAAGGTGACTCTAACTATAGGAAGTTCTACGCTCAGATTGTTCCAAGGGAACTTCAAAGAGGCGAGAGCCTGACTATAATCCAACACCCTCAGGGTGACCCCAAGAAAATTGAATCAGGAAGCCTTCAAGGAGTTATTGGTAATGATGCGTTCTATGGAAATATTGATACACATGGGGGTTCTAGTGGCTCAGGAGTTCGAAATAAAGATGGTGTGATTGTCGCCGTTCATACCCATGGTGGTTGCTCAGTTGGGGGGGGGGCCAATAAAGGTTTAACACTTCAGGCTATCGGCAGTGCTTCTAATATTTTCTAAGGCCTCAATTATTTTTCTGATGTTAATGGTTCTGCCAGCCACGGCAGAGCCTGAAGTCTTTCTAGTCAGGGGATTTCCAGAGGAATCAGATGAACTCAAGTTAGACTTGGCACGTTCTTCTAAACCAATTTGGGTTATTCAAGAGAAAAACTCGAGTATTTCAGAGCTAATTCAAGAAACATGTGGAACACTATCCCCAAAAGTTAATCAGAAATTTGTAGAGCAGACCATTCACTTGAACGGGTTCAAGAATGAACAAGCTGTTGTCCGAAAAGGACTAGCCGTAGCGGTTCCATTTTGCTCTTCAGTAAAACTTCGAGAAGAAGTTGTTGTCGGCAAGGGAGACACGGTGTCCGAAATCCTAAAGACACGTACCGGTGTCTTTGGCAAAAAGACAATTAGGCATCAAATTTCGTCAATGGGAGGATTTGAAGAGCAAACCATATCCGACGGCAAGGTAGAACAAATATCAAGGAGTATCAGACCTGGAGATAGATTTAAGATGGCCTACGCGTCTCCACAAAGGCTCTTTCGACCATTAAAGAATACCTTGCCACCGCAGCTCCTGATTGCCGAAAGGCTCCCGAAAAACTATGAAGTTGGAGTTGCGGAACGTCTAGTCGTGCCTCTTAACAGTGACAAGATAGAAAATGTGGTGTCCAACTCTTCATATCCAGATATTGAATCACTTAGACTTTCTTCTAGGGCTAGCGAAATCAAAATGGTTGACCTTGTTTCTTTAGAGGCTGTAGAGAGTGATGGTGGATGTGGAATGCTTGACGCTGTTGCACCATTTGGTCAAATAAAGTACATGGCCGTTATTGATAAACAAATTTCCATCCTTGAATCAAAGGGTATTACACCGACCAAGACGCGTGTTGGCATAATTGATTCAGGCTTAGCTTTGCGTGATGAATCCTTTTTTAAACCCCATCATTTTGCCATTAATTTAAGTGAAAAAAGTCCTTTTGCCAAAGAGAATTTTGATGATGATTGGAATCAGTTTAAAGATGACATTCTAGGGATTAACTTTGAGAGAGAGCCCAACCGGATTAGTCCCTTCCCATGGGCAGATTACCGCAAGCGAGCACATGGCACAAATGTAGCATCTCTAATTATCGGTGGAACTGATTATGTAGAGGACCCTAACTCAAAACTTTTTGTTGAACTTGTTGTTGTAAATTTTGGCCGAAGAGGTGGAGGACTACAGGATGCAAGCAGTTTATTGACGGCCATTGATTATCTCAGTGGAAGAAACGCCAGTATTGTGAACATGAGCCTTTCCACGGATCTCGCTCTCCACCAAATTCCAAACAAGAGCGACGTATTGTTTGTCAGCGCTGCTGGAAACCGAAGTAACGATGTATTGATCGAAAACCGTTATCCTGCACGTTTTGGTGGTTATAGTAACACAACCAATGTTATAACTGTCGGTGCACTGAACCACATTTACGATGCAGCGAAATTCACAAATTTCGGTACAAATGTTGACCTTTATGCAACAGGCTGCAACCTAAAGGTTGTAGATCATAAAGGAGCACGTGTATCAGAGCATGGCTCTTCAATGTCGGCTGGCGTCGTAACATTTGTTTCTGCGGTGATACAGGCTCTATCACCGGGAGAGATTTCGCCTAAACAAATAAAGGATCGTTTAGCAAGCAGTGCTGATTATGTTGCGAATTTTTATAAAGGTAAGGAAGCTAGCCTGTTGAATCCTTATAAGGCTGTAAGCCTTTTTCAAGATGTAGTGGAGATCGTTGATTTAAATGGAAGCAAATCTTTATTTTATGGACAGCTGACAAATATAGATGTTCTACGTCAAGCTTGTAATCAGGAAGATCTGCGAGAAAGACTAAACGGTATAAAGAAGGTGACGCCAAATATTGACCGAAATGGAGAGATATTCGTTAGATACTTGCTAAAGCCGGAAGGAGGTGGCCAAGGTTCAGTAGAGTGCGCACAAAATGAAAACTTTGTTTTGGCTGGCGAATCTCTTTTTGACTTCAATGAAATAGAAATTGATCGTATAACTGATATAGTCGTTGCAAATTACCGATGAGATGTTTTTTACGCGGGCTCGTATCAAAATATCAAGTAGCTGTAATCATTTTCCATTGTCAATTTATTAACCGAGGTCCTTTATCTCCCTCAAATAGGGTAAGTGGACAATAGAAGTTGGCCAACTCTAATTTTAATCTCATGAACTCTCTCCAAAAAAGAGTTCCAGAATATATCCAGAATATATACAGAATATACAAAATATATATGGGGTCAGAGTCTGAAGGATCCCCACGAATTTAATAGGATGCTTGCGGTTCTTTGACTAAATCCTGCAGCATCTTAATCCCTAATTGCCAATGTGATTTCATCAATTTCAAACTCTTATCTTTGTAAGCTCTTAAGCCTATAAATTGGTTTGAGAGAACGTTTCGGTGTTTTATTGAATTAGCTTGATATTGCCTGTGCTTATTTGCCGCTTTGACAGCTAAACCAAACAGGTAAAGTATAAATTGAGATAAGCAAGCGATGAGCAAAAGTACGCTTAGTCTGTTTGACTTCCTTGAGCCACCGTCATTCATTTTTAGACCCGTTTTTACATCTCTAAAACCTTCTTCTATCTGCATTCTTGTTGAATAAATCTTAACGACTTTTTTGGCTGCAGCACTTGATAAACAAAGTGATGTAGCAAGTAACCATGTTCTGGTCTAATTCCATC
>NZ_MCTY01000161.1:0-29072 GCF_002873635.1 Shewanella sp. 10N.286.52.B9 | reverse complement strand
AGGTTTTGTTGCGTGCGAGGTACTTTGCCTTCTTTTAAGTCAGCCAGAATGACATCAATATCAAGTTCCATTAGTCCTCCAATAAGTTCGGTAGTGCTATGCCATCTAGATTAATGGCTTTATTAGTCAGTGCATGAATACCCTGAGAGAACAGCTTGTTATCGTTCAGGTATTCACCCGCTTCGATGTAGTTCGCCACCTTGCGGTAGCCTTCAAGTTTGTCGTCAGGGTCAGCGATTTTTGCCATTTGACGCAGCATGGCATTGGCGGCGATGAGTTGTTGCTTGTCGTCCATTTCCATGAAAATTGGCTTAAAACCTTTTTTCATCAGTACACGACTGAGCTTGCGTGAGCGCTTTTCTATGGCAGGCGTTTTACGCAATTCATCCTGCAAGTCAGGGTAGAATTCAGCATCGTCACACAGCAGTGATAGATGCAGTAACTCAGACTCTGTTTCAACGAATCTCAAGGCATGGCTAATATCTTGCTCATCACCTACCGCAATCATTTTATCTTTTGTGTCACCACTGTTTCTAGCTTCTTCAACGTGAATGATTTTGCCGATTACCTCAAAGCAGGATATCCAATCTTTGGCGTATTCATCGGCCTCGACTCGCTGCTTTTCATAGCGGCGTTGCAGTACCTGTATTTCATCATGCTTGGTAAAGGGCGCTCCTTGCTCTTCACGGAAGAACTGTTCGTCTTTTAGCGCCTCCAGCTCACCTTCAATTTCAACCGATAGATTAGCCGCTTGGTGTGCTTTGTAGCTGAGTTGATTAAATTGCGCGTTAAGCGCTGGCAGGTATCTTGCTTCGGTAATAAACCAGCGACAGCGAATACAATTTTCAGGGCCGTGCGGTACGCTGCTATAGATACGGTTAGCAGCAGAGCTTGCATCTTTAACTAGCTCACCACCGTTCCAGCAACCACCCAGCGTACTGATTTCATCGGATTTGACCGTATTACCGCCAACCAAACATAGGCCAGTTGAGCGTTCTTCCCAACCGATGGGGTTACGGTTAACCAGCGCTGCCTGAATGCTATCTTCTTTGTGATAGACCATCTTGCACTGAATTTGTGCTAGTGAAGCGTCTTTTAAGAAGTTGCGCACCGACTGCTGGGATTTACCTTCTAGTTGCTCTTCGGCTTCACTCATTTTTTTCGCCATCACGGATGGGGTGATTTTGTTGTAGTAGATGGTCATTAAGATGCGTGAGTGGCCTGCCAGCAGTTTGGATATGACAGGCAGTGGCAACTGGGTATCCATCGTGTAGGCGGTTATAAGTGATACTCGCAAGCTGTGTAGTGGATGGTTCGTGGCAAACTTAACGGCTTCAAAAGTGCCTTCTGGGTAGTCAACAACCAGTTTAAGTCGTTCTCCATTATCAAGCGTATTACCTTGCTCAGCGAGTTGGTTTTCCAATGTCAGCAAGAACTGATACCAGAATGTTTTCACACCATTGCTGGTAATTGGCTTTGAGTTGTCACTCCCCTTCGCTGATGCATCACGAAACAGAAAGGCGATTTCCCCCATGCTTTCTAACTGAGCTTGTGACTTACTTTTGCCAGTATGCTTATTTTGCAGCCCTGCGCAGTCAGTCGGTTTCGCTATAGGGTTATATTTTTCCTGCCAGTTTCGCAGCTTTTCCAGCCAGTACAGCACTTCCTCGTTTTGCCAAGGAATGATGTAACCACGCTCTAGTTCGTCTTTGTTCTGGTCGGCAGTCTTGTTGGTGTTGACATACAGACCTGTTGAATACAGCCCTGTCATGGTATCGTGAATTCGGCGGAAGATGCCTTTTCCGAAGGGGCGTTTTTCACTGCCAAGGGCAAAATCATGCTTGGTGTTCACTACCCACTGACCTTGTTCATAGCGCCATGTATCGGCTTCACCACTGTCGAGCATCCGCACCTGATAGGTACGAAGCGGTAAGTGCAATTTCATGAAAACCACCATTGCTTTGACAGGCGACCATATTTGATGAACGGTGATTTTTTTGCCAGTGCGTCTTATTTCTTTGGTGCGCCACACGCAATCGGGGTCAGCTTTGTCAATTAACTCAGGCTCGACGTCGAACCAGTCTCCACCTTGATTACCTTGCCCTGACTGTACCTGCGCCCATGTCCAATGTTTGAAGTGGCGGTAGTGATAGCTAGGTAATAGCGACTCGCCTTGCGATAGGTTTTGCTCAATCACCGTCAGTTCAGCTTTATCTGGCAATGGGCATAGGATTTGTCGCAGGTCTTGGATATAGCGATACGGCAATGGGCTACGGACGGTTTCAGTGAGTGAATTTTGTGTCTTGATTTTGCTCAGCGGATTTTGAGCCAGTGGTTTTAAGGTGCCATTATCATCTTCTTCAGATAAATGATGCTCAATGATGTAATCAATGAAGTCGCAGGTGTAGTTGATAGCTTTTGAGACAGCAGCAGGGGAGTTAGTAGTTTTTCTCACCCGAGCTTCTAACTCTTCACTAGAGCAGAGATGACCTTCATACCCCTTGAAAAACAGACCTACATCAGTTGCATAGGGAGCGTACTCCAACAGGTAGGACTCAAAGAAACGGCACAGTGACTCACGCTTCTCGCTAACCCCCGAATGTTGTGTCGCCATCCACTCGGCAGCTAATTCCTGCCATTGCTCCCACTCAGGGCCAAGGGTGGTGAGCATCCATTTAAACGTGAAGTCAGATGCACGTCCGTCACGTTTTTTGCCTTTTGTTGTCATTATTTACCTCGTAATTTCGGATGTTTGCCTGTGAAATAGCCTTGTGGGTCGATATCGTCAAAACCATTTTCTCCCAATGTTCTCCAGTCCAGCGCTTTAACTTTGGACTCAGGATTTGCCAGTTGTAGCGTAGCCTTGTTGAGTTCATCGGAGATTTCCTGTTGCCCCTTACCTGTGTAGGGAACTTGAGACTCCAGTGATTTGTGGTGCATACAGCGGCGAATGACTAACGGGTTAAGCCCTGAACGCTCTAATCGTCTGCCGTAGTTATGTCGATGTCCGTGAGGATCTAACCCTTCCGCTTTATTCGGTGCTAACCCAATGCGCTTTAAACCATTTGCGTAATTGTCGTGAAAAGCACCTAAATTATAAGGGTTGCCGAGGGCGCTGTGGTGAAATGAAATAAACGCATAAGGGTGGTGACAATCAATACTGGCTCGGTACTTTTGGTAGTCCTTCCACAATGACATAAAGACCTTGGCATAGTCCGTTGGGAAAAATTGTACTTGGATGTAATTATCACGATGGTCAACAACACGACACTTCCAACCAAGGTGAGCTGTACCCTGCATTTTGATGCGCGGTATACGGGCATATTCTTCTTTAAGATAAGCTGCTCTGGTATGCTTCCCACTTCGACTGCGCCAACCATCAGGTGCCTTACCATCAACTTCGTTGTATATCCGCACCACCGCATTGTCGGGATTGTAAGGATCTTCAAAAACATCTGTCACCCAGAGTGTTAACGCTTCACTTTCTCGCAGACCGCCACCGTGCATCAGTAGAAGAATAAGCTTATCTCTTAGTGCTACCCGTGGGTCTTTAGCCCCGCCAATGCCGTCTTTGAAAAATGACTCCCAGTGTTTTTCTGGAAAGGCAATCGCATCGTCTTCCGTCTTGGTCAGCGGAGTGCGCCCCTTCATTGTTCTAGCTTTGCGAATGGTTTTATTGATGTTCTTGTCTTCGATATGACCGAGAAAATCATTTTGGTTTTTACGAAACCATGCAGCGTAATTTAAGCGTTGTTCATGCGGAGTCGCATCACGCAAGGGGTTCATAGGTTCAGTACCTTGCTTTTTGGCAATCCAGTCAGTAAAGGCTGTCAGCCTATGGATGTGTTTATTGACATGCTCTGTTGAACTTGGCATCCAATATAAGCCCGACGGATCGAGTCCATCTTCTCCTATAGTGCCGCTATACAAGCGCTTAGCAAAGGTTTGAAAGAGAATTTTGGGATCGCTGAACAAGTCCTTGTTTGCCTCCATGTAATCCAAAAGTAAAGAAACGACTTGAATGAATTGGTTCATAACGGACGCACTGACACCGTCAGCCTCCATTTTAAGGAGATAATCCGTTACAACACTCAACTCTCCTTGCTCGGTGAGCAACACTGGTAGTTGGCTTTTTATGCCCGTGTTATCTTCGACAACAGTCGCTTTTACTTTTACTGATGACAAGTTCCGAATGCCTGTACACATTAAACATGAAATACACTGTAACCCTAAGCAAATAAATGTCAATAAAAAAGGCAGATTTCTCTGCCTTAATACATATTATACACACTAGAAGTTACTGTATATAAAATAATGCGAGGCTTGTTTATTTAACCTGTTCCGCGCTGAGATAGCTTATTGGCCAAAGCCCACATCGGTAATATTAACCTTAGTGACCTCACCATACTCTTTGGCAATATCGGCAATCTGAGCCGCGTTACCAATAAGCACATACTGCAAATTGTCCTTCGGAAAGTAACTATTAATGAGGCGCTGGGTTTCAGCTAATGTCAGCCCATCGACCTTGGCTTGAAACTCATTAATAAATGCATCATCAAAGTTATAGATATACATATCAGCCAGTAACTCGCCCAGTTGGCCTCCGGTTTCAAACTTTGGTGGGTACTGACCTTTAACATAGGCTTTGGCTGAAGCCAAGGTTTGTTGATCAATGCCTTGCTCCCATAAGCGGCCATAGGTTTTTAAGGCTAAATCGATGGCTTCTTTAGTGGTACTGGTTTTAGTAAAGGTGCTGATAGAGAACACCCCTGCAGCAGAATAAGCACTAAAGCCAGAGCGTGCGCCATAAGTGAGCCCGGCGTTAACCCGTAACTCATCATTAAGCCATGAGGTAAAACGGCCCCCTAAAATGGTATTTACTACCGTTAGCCCCACATAATCAGGGTTATCGCGCTTAATCCCCAAACCGCCAATAACAAAAGTGGTTTCAATGGCATCGGGTTTATCAACTAATAACACCTTACTGGCAGTTAATGGCGCTAGCCCTTGTGTTAAATCAGGCTGCACCGCAGTGTCAGTGTTTTTCCAGCCGCCAAATGCCGTTGACAGCTTGGCTTTCATGGTTGCGATATCAAAGTCACCCACCACATTAATGGCGGTATTTTTTGGCTGAAAATAACTTTGATGAAAGGCCCGTAGCTGAGTGACATTAATATCAGCTAATGACTTACTGTTGCCTGATACCGGATTGGCGTAAGGATGCTCACCAAATATCAACTTATTGTAGTAACGACCGATTACCGCCCGTGGGCTTTCTTTCGCTTGTGACAAGCCAACAATTTCGCGCTGTCTGAGTTTTTCAAATTCACTATGGTCAAAGTCAGGGCTTATGAGCACTGGCTGGATAATATCGAGCATGGTATCAAGATCTTTACTCATAAAATCCGCTTCCAGCATCATGCTTTCACGCCCTGACGCTGTAGATAAGCTTGCACCGAGAAAGCCCACCATCTGCTCAATTTCAGCTTTGCTTTTACCGCCGGCGCCCAGTAAGAGACTTTTCATTGTCATATACGACACCCCAGATGTGGTGTCGTTTACCGCCCCTGCGCGCACAACGGCATTAAAGTTAATTATCGGCACTTCTTGTTGCACCATCAAATTAACCAGTAAGCCATTTTCAAGGGTAACAGATTGATATTGCGGCATACTGAAACTGCCAGTATCGAGGGGCTTGCTTGACTCAGTCGTGGCTTTGCAGCCCGCCAACCCCACACCACAAGCAAGCGCTATGGCTGATACCGTTAAGGCGCTGGCCTTTTTAAGCTTTATCAATGACATCATTAGTCAGCTCCCTCTGTGGCGGCTAACACACCCACGGTGCGATTGGCCTTACGTAAATAGGTTTGCGCAACACGCTGAATATCAGCAACGGTTACCTTATTGTAGGCTGCAGGCGCACTAAATAGTTTGTCATAACTGCCAAAATACAGCTCATAACGACCTAAAGTATTAGCGCGGCCATTGATGGTTTGCATGGTGCGATAAAAATCCATTAGCTTGATGTTTTTCACTTTTTCAAGCTCTTGCTCGCTAACGCCTTCAAGGGCAATACGGTTTATCTCGGCAATCATTGAGGCTTCTAATTGCAATGCATCAATCCCTGCATTGGCGACCCCAAGAAAGTAAAACAGATTAGGGTCAAATGACATGGGCAAATATGACATCACATCGGAGGCCAGTTGCTTATCCACCAAGCCTTGATAAAGCCGTGAGCTATTACCTTCACTGAAAATAGTGCTGAGTATATCTAGCGCATAATAATCGGCATGTTTCGTGGATGGCACATGATACGCCAGCAGCACATTAGGGGTAGTGACAGAGGCTTTTTCAACAAAGACTCGGCGCTCACCTTTTTGCAGCGGCTCAACAGTGCGAACGGCTAATGGCGCGGGCTGGGCGGCAATGACGCCAAAATATTGCTTCGCTAGACGCTTCACCTCCGCGGTTTTAACATCACCTGCGATCACCACCACAGCATTGTTGGGCGCATAGTAAGTCTTATGGTATTGCTGTAAATCCGCTAGCGACCAGGCGGCAATATCTGACTCATGGCCAATCACAGGCCAGCTATAAGGGTGAGCTCTAAACGCTGCACCTTTTACTTCTTGTTGCAAGGTGCGCCAGTTGGAGTTTTCAAGCCCTGTGGTGCGCTCTGATTGCACCACACCACGCTCGCTTTCTACCATCTGCGAATTAATATCTAAGTTAGCGATGCGATCAGCTTCGAGATCAAAAATGGTTTCTAACGCATTGGCAGGAAACCAATTGGTGTATACCGTGGTGTCTTCAGTGGTATAAGCATTATTAGCGCCACCCGCGGCTTCCATGGTGCGGTCAAACATTTTAGGGCCATACTTTTTTGAGCCGTTAAACATCATGTGCTCGAAAAAATGCGAGATCCCAGTAATGCCCGGTGCCTCATTACGAGAACCCACTTTCCAAAACAAATACATGTTGGCATTGGGTATGCTGCTATCTTCTAGCACCATAATTTTCATGCCATTATCCAGAGTAAAGCTATTGATATCCTCGACTGTGGTGGCCATCGCCGCGGTACTCACCCAGCAACTGAGTAATACCCATAACGCGCTGATGTTGCGTTTCATAATGGTTTCCTTGTAAGTCATTGCAATGAACAACAGGCCTGCTACAACCCGTTGTTAGTATTTTTATCGGTTAATTCACCGCGCCTAGCGCAGTTAATGCCAGCTGAGTCATGGTTTCAACGCCCACTTTTAAGGCTTTTTCATCAACAAAAAATGCTGGCGAATGATTACTGGCGACAGTGGCAGGATCTGTGCCTGCTGGCGTCACCCCTAAAAAGTAAAACAGCCCCGGCGTTTCAAGCGCATAGTAGGAGAAGTCCTCAGCGCCGGTGATAAGCCCTGGCTCAATGAGATTATCATCGCCCACAACCTCACGAATAACCGGACGCATTTTTGCGACTAACTCAGGGTTATTAACCGTAACTGGATAACCTGCATCAATCTCTGTGGTGGCAGTGGCGCCGAGGGTTTGAGCAGAAAGCGTCGCGATTTCAGCTAGTTTTACTTTAATGTCGGCGCGCATATCTTGATCAAAGGTTCGGATAGTACCAATCAACTCAACTTCATCAGGAATGATGTTCGAGCGTATACCGCCATTAATGGCGCCAAAACTCACCACTGCCGGTGCTTTAGTCACATCAACGCGGCGACTAATAATGGTTTGTACGCTATTAATTATTTGCGCAGAAGCCACAATCGGGTCAACCCCGCCCCAAGGACGAGAACCATGGGTTTGGCGACCCTTTACCGTAATAGTAAATGAATCTTCTGAAGCCATCGCAGGGCCTGCTCGCAAACCAATCATCCCTGTGGGCATACTTGAGGTTACGTGCATACCAAACACTTGATCAGGTTTGCGGCTAGCAAATAAGCCTTCTTTAAGCATTAACTCTGCGCCGCCTTCTTCACCCGCTGGCGCGCCTTCTTCTGCGGGCTGAAAGATAAACATCACATCGCCAGCGAGGCTGTCTTTAGACTTGACCAGATTCTCTGCCACGCCCATTAACATCGCCACATGAGTGTCATGACCACAGGCATGCATCACGCCGACTTTTTGGCCACGATAAGTATCAGTGGCTTTGGAGGCAAAAGGTAAATCAACCTCTTCTGTGACTGGCAACGCATCCATATCTGCGCGAATGCCGATTAGCGGCCCAGACTTTGCGCCTTTTAATATCGCCACCACACCAGTGTGCGCAATGCCGGTTTGTACTTCTAAGCCTAAGGACTCAAGGTGTTTGGCAATCACTTTACTGGTTCTAAACTCGCGGTTAGACAGTTCAGGGTGCTGATGTAAGTCACGGCGCCACTCCAACACCTTAGCTTCAACATCGCTTGCAAGTTGTGCTGCGTTAGGGGTTTGAGCCATTATCGAACCAGAAAAAGTGCCAGAGGCAACCGCAAGGCAAGCAGCAAGTATCGTTAAGCGCATAAATCATCCATGTTTTTATCATTTTTGTAGTATTTCAATCTACCGCGTATCCCTTGAATTGTTAAATATTTTGTTATCCAAAGCACATTTGAAATTGTGTCGATTTATGTAGAGTGGCTCAATAAACACTATGGTTGATGACATTGTGTTGATAATCTATGGCCACTATTAAATTTAAATCGAGAGTCCAAGCCCATGAAAATCACCTTTGAGCAATTAACCGCAGCCGGTGCTAGTAACTCATTGGAGATTGAACAGTGGTTAATTGAACATCGCCAATCCTGGGGAGTATTCAGTGCCCACAGTGATATTGGCGCCATGCTCGGTGACTTATTAGCAGATGTACCTGTGGGCGTTGGCTCTGACACATCAAATACATCAAGCATTGAGGTCACCGCAGGTTCGATACATAAAACCTCAGGCCGAGTTGCTCAGGTCTCACTCGCTGAGCAACAAAGGTTATTAGCACTTGAACTCGCCAATGATGACAGTGACTTTTTAGATTATGCCGATAAAGGCACTACGGTCGCGGGATTAATTTTTGCCCATTGCCATAAGCAAACATTAACCGACAAACTGCTTGAGGAGCTTGATTTAGTTCAGCTGCAACAGCGCGGGTTTCGTGAACTTTCAACGGGCGAAACCCGTCGCGTGATGCTAGCCATTGCCCTTGCTAGCGAGCCGGATTTTTTAGTGTTAGATAATCCCTATTCAGGGCTCGACATTAGCCATCGTCAAAGCTTAACGGCTTATCTAAGTCAGCTTGATATTCAAATGATGGTGATATTTTCTCGCGAGGAAGATATGCCCACATGGATAGATCAGATTGCTATATTCAGCCACAGCAAACTTGATAGCATCATGGATAAAGCCAGCTGGGAGCAACACCCTGTTATAAGCCAAATTACCGCCCAATCTAAAGTCCAAAGCGAGCAGATGCTGGCTATCATGCAGCGCCACCGCCATCAAAGCCCATTTGATAACCCCATCTTTGAACTTAAAAATGGCAAGGTGGCTTACAGTGATAAAACCATTTTTACTGAGGTTAATTGGCGCATTGATAAAGGCCAACACTGGCAGGTAAAAGGGCCCAATGGCTGTGGTAAAAGTACCTTGTTAGGGCTTATTTTTGGCGACCACCCACAATGCTACAGCAATGATATTCATATCTTTGGTAAGCAACGTGGCACTGGAGAAAGTATTTGGGAAATAAAGCAGCATATCGGCATGGTGTCATCGGCATTACACTTGCAGTATCGCGTCGGTTGCAGCGCTAAAGATGTGATTTTATCCGGCTTTTATGACTCTATCGGCCTGTACCAAAAAGCCACCCAAGCCCAGCAAGATATCGCCCAAGATTGGCTCAGCATTTTGCATATGTCCCACTATGCCAAAGTCTCGTTTAAGCAACTGGATTACAGCCAACAGCGACTATTGTTAATTGCCAGAGCATTAGTGAAACAGCCGACATTATTGATTTTAGATGAACCCTATCAAGGGTTAGATTATCTGGGTATTCGCTTAGTCAAAAATACCCTTGAATTGATCGCCAGAGAAAACCTCAGTCAGCTGCTATATGTGTCCCATTACCATGAGGACAGTTTAGACAGTATTAATAACTATCTGGAATTTGTTGCCGATGCAAAAACCGGTGGCTATAAAGCGCTAATCAGCTAGTTAATAGTGCTGCATTGCCAAAGCGCTTACTTTTCTTCGATTTTACGCTCTTTGGCAGCAGCCTCTTTGGCCTCACGCAAATATTTATCCGCCCGAGATTCTCGCTGTTGAAACTGCGCTTGAGATTTCTCTAACTGCTGTTGTTGCCACTCACCAGGCTCTTGGCGTTCAATAATTTCTTGCTCACGACTGCTGGTGTCGCTGGCTGCTTGGCGGGCTTTTTCAAGCTGACTTTGCTCCGTCTTTTTCGAGTCGATTCGACCTTGCTCAGCTTGTTGCGACAAGGTCAGTCGCGGCTTATCAGATGCCTGAGCAGCCACGGCAATAACGCCTAGCAAACTTGAAAGCAGTAATAGCTTGCTCATTAGCCTTAATAGACTGTTTGAATATAAGTTTAGCGACATACAATTAACCTTCCTGGTTGTTTTTAGACTCAATATAACGGGCTCGCACCTCAGCAGGCATGGCATTGAGCTTATGTTGCACCATGGCATCAAAGGCGCTAAATAGCGGGCTGATATCAAGTTCGCTATCGATTGCTTGCAATGTATAAGCGGTGGCTTCCAGTGTTGATAAACTGTCGCTACGTTTGGCCTTGCGAATAAGATATTGTGAAACCCCTTCAAATTCAATATGCAATGCCGGAAGCTCCAATAACCACGGATTAAGCTGCAACATTTTGAATGCTTTACGCCAGGTGCCATCAATTAATAAAATGCAGCAATCTGCTGGTACTGACGAGTCCGCAGCATTTTGACTATTTTCACAGGGATACACTAGATAAACAGGTTTATTGGCCGCAGCCAGCTGTTGTCGTAATAGCGCAAAATCATCGGAGCTTTCACCCACCACCACTTGAGTTTGCGGCAGGGTTAAACTCAGCAATTTAACAGTATTTTTTGCATGCTCAACTTCAGAGGGGTGCTGCAGCACAATCACCTCAGTTTTAGCCGTCATCTTAGTCACGCTATCACAGATACAAGCCGACTGCGGGTAGCCACAACTTTTACAGATAATTCTAATAACCCACTCCTTGAACATATCAATACAATTAAAGGCCATTTTATACCAATTACAATAAATAAGAATGCTGTGTAATTAAGAGCCTGTAACTGAATTTTATAATCTAAATAAATTAAAACGCCGCAAACTAATTTGCGGCGTTGACTGATTTATTGACTTAGCCCCCTTTAAATCATAACACCATGATTTAAATAAGACTTACCTATAATTTAAGGATGAACTTGCTCAACATGTAAATGATTCAAGCGTTTTGATGACATAATAATGAGTAGCACCAGTGACAAGCCGCCCATTAATATCGCTACCGCATAAGGTGCGGTGATATCGGTCATTTGAATTAACGCCGCCAATACTGATGCGCCGCTCATTTGAATACAACCTAACATAGCTGCTGCCGTACCGGCGCGCTCACCAAAGGCTGATAATGCCATTGAAGTTGCTGGGCCGAGTAATATCGCAAAACCAATACATAGCAGCATCATAGGTAGCATAAAGCTAAAGCCTGCAGCTAAACCGGTTTCAGGTCCTACAAGTTGCATCACCACCTCAAGGACTGCCGCGATGAGCATCAAGGTTAATGCCACCACCACACCTGGGCGATTACCAATGCGCTTAACTAACACTGGCGCAGCAAAACAAGCCGCGATATTGACTGCCGCATTGAGGCCAAATAAGCCACTAAATGCCAACTCACTGACCCCTAGATGGCCAATTAACCACATAGGCGAATATGATACGTAGGTGATGATAGATGCCATTGCTGCCATACAGGTTGCAGCATAAAACATGAAGTGTGGGTCGCTTAATACTGGCTTGTAACGTCCCCAGCGATAAAGCTTACCGCTAGTGTCTGTGCTTGCTGGGCGAGTTTCAGGGAATTTAAAAATAACGATAGCCAATACGATGATGGCGTACAGCGCCATAAAGATAAAGGTTGAACGCCAGCCAAACTGCAGGGCTAATAAGCCGCCCAATGTTGGTGCCAGTGCCGGAATAACGCAAATAGCGCCATTTAAATAACTGTACATTTTGACGCTTTCTTGACTGGTATAGCAGTCTCGAACCGCACTGAATACCACAATCGAAGTAGAACAAGCTGCCAAGCCTTGCAGAACACGTGCAAGTTGCAATACTTCAAACTCAACCGCCATCGCGCCAATTAGGCTGCTCACGCCATATAACACAATACCGAATAAGGCGATTGGCTTACGGCCAAAGCGATCGGCTAATGGGCCAATTAGGATTTGTCCCAGCCCCATGGCAAACAAAAACAACACTAATGTTGACTGAATTTGGCTACCACTTACCCCATACTCTAGCGCCATGGTTGGCATGGATGGTAAATATATATCGATGGCTAATGGGCTCAGTAGCACCATAAACATCAGTATTGGTAGCAGGTTACGTCTCATTGAATTGGTCTCTTACATTTCATGGTAATGATTAATTGGGCGGCATTTTAGACTACTCATGGTATGAATAGAAATGGTATTATTTCCTAAGTAAATTTCCCTTGAGGAATATCACATGAATATTGATAATCTCGCTAAAATAGACTTAAACCTGCTGGTCATTCTACAAGTCTTACTTGAAGAACAATCGGTCACTCGCGCCGCAAACCGCCTGCATTTAAGTCAGTCAGCGTTAAGCAAAAGCCTTAACCGACTACGGGCAACCTTAGACGACCCGCTATTTCAGCGTACAGCTCATGGGTTAAAGCCCACTGCCCATGCGGTAAATCTTGCCCAACAATTACCTCAACTTCTGCAAAGTTTGCATCAAATAGTGCAGCCACCAAGCTTTATTGCTGCCAGTAGCCACCAGCATTTTTCATTTGCCATGGTCGAAAGCGCCTACGAAACCTTGCTACCGTATTTTATCGGCACCATTTTAAGAGAAGCACCCAATGTAAAGTTAGACTCTTATGTGTGGACTGAAAAGTCGATGCAAGACTTACAGTTGGGGCAAATCGATTTTGGCATTGCAGGTCGTGATACTCATCCTCAAGCTGATTTGAAAATAGAGCAACTGCCTGATGGGATTAAATATCAGACCTTATTTAAAGATAGGCAAGTGTGCTTAATCCGCCAAGATCATCCGCTAATGGCACAAATTAAAGCCGGTCACTGGAATAGAGAGCTGTACCTGCAAATGGCTCATGTGCAGGTGCGCTGTGAAGGCAATGATTGGTGGGCGCTGGATTACCATCTTGCAGAGAAAAACTTACATCGGCGTATTAGCTCTACCGTGCCAGATTTTTATGGCGCTGCCAGTATTTGCGCCCACAGTGACTTAATTTTTACTTTGCCATCGAGCTTTGCAAGGCATGCTGCACTACTTTATCCACTGGTTGAAATTCCGCTACCATTTGAGTTTATGCCCATGGCCTATGTACTACTGTGGCATGAACGCAACAGCCAAGCGCCGGGCCACCTTTGGTTAAGAAATATCATTTGTGGCAGTGTAGAAGAAGCGATAAAACAAACGGCTGTCACGCAGGTTTAATCGCCCAATACTGCAATATAAGCCAGCCCATTTTTCATAACACAATCACTGACGATAAAATTTGGCACAAATTGCTGCCCAGATTGCCGCAAAAATGCACAAACATTAACCATGATTAACGTGACCTAGGCGCTGGGATCATCGATAGTCATGCTTCAAGTATTAAATTCATCGTCATCCAGTGCTATTTTGATGACGATGTTCAAAGGTTATTTTAGGAGTAACAATGAACTTTAACCAAATGTTTAATCAAACAAATTTAAAACAGCGCCTAGGGAATTTTCACCCACTATTATCATTGCTATTAGTGATTGGGATTTCGTTGACCTCGTTAGTGTTATTACCGTTTTTACTGATGTTTGCTCTAGTCAGCTTCATCGGATTGAACTTATTAGGGCGTAAATACCTAGCCCCTAGAATGCAGCCTATTTTCAGCCAGCAGTCTCAAGCAAATGAGTTTTATCGTAGCAATCCCAACATGCAGCGAGAATCATCTATCTACAAATCAGAGATGTTCCGAAAAGCCAAACCCAGCAACACGGGTCGCACTTTCGAGCACAATCCTGATTAACAAGCTGCTTACCGTTTAGCTATACCAATGAAAACACCGCCAGCTGGCGGTGTTTTAGTATCTGGGATGTATGAAACGATTAAGCCAAAATATGCTGCGCATATTGCAATGACTTTAACTCTTGTTCACTGGGCTTAAGCCCAATCACATTATCAATTTGAATTTGCAGCGACAACCAAATGGGGTCAATAATTTCAGCTTGTTGTTCATTCGCATGCTGTTTTGCCAGCTTTAACAAGGATGCCGATTCCACCACATCAATGCGGCCTAACATGCCATCGGCCAAAGCGACACTCAGTTCAATCATAGCAGGGACACTGCGGCCATAATTGATCACATCACGTAAGTAGCGCTCGGCTAAACAGCCATCCCTACCCAAACCAGCATCGTCATTTAACATGTGCTGTGCGCGGGCAAACATGGCATCAAGCTGACCTTGCTCAGCCGCTTCAGCCAACCAATGTTCACTGGTGTTAGCATCAGCCTCACAGCCTTCGCCGTTATGGAGCATTAAGGCTAGATGGTATTGCGCATGGGGATAACCTGCCTGGGCGGCTTTACTAATCCACTCAAATGCATCGGTTAACTGTTGCTGCTGATAATACAGTACCCCCAAATTCGACATCGCTTCTGCATTTTCTGCCACGGCGGCCTGTTCAAGCCAATTCGCGGCTAATGCCATATCCTGCGGAAACTGCTTAGAGCCCACTAAATAGAAATAACCCAATAAGGCTTTAGCTTCAATCACACCTGCTTGTGCTGCTTGCTCAATGGCTTGCTCGCCTTTTAGCGCGTCTTTATGACCACTGTAGCCATGCAGTAGCGCCACACCGTGTTCAAATAAACCTTGATGATGCGCCGTTGCCGCAAGCTCAAACCAGTAAGCCGCCTGTTTAAAGGTGCTGATTGACTCGGCCTGTTCAAGTTCAGGTTGCTGCAGTGATTGCTCCTGCTCTTGCTGCATTAATGCTTTTGACTTGAGCGACATCCCCACCAGATATTGCGCTTGGGGATCATTATGCATGACAGCTTGATAACACAACTCTCGCCCAGCAAAAGAATCAAAAGCTTCAAATTTATATGCTGGCGCAGCTTTTTGGTGGACTTTCGGATATAGCAGCTCAATTAACCCTAAGCTATTTTTAATGGTTTTTTCAGCGAGCGTAACCAATTGCTCTTGGGTTAGATGGTATTTCTCAGGATGAGCGCCACGATTACCGTCACTACGAAGTTTATGTAGCGCGCGCGTCGTAGGCACATCAATCAAGCGCATGCGATTTAACTGCTCGATGCGATCATATAAATTGGGGCTAGTGAATTTTAGCGACTGCTTAGCCGCGATTAACGCAGTAACTTGATGGGTAAAACTTCTGACAAACACCAAAGCCTGGGTGGGAATATCTCGCACATAGCTCTTGGCTTTAGTGTAATCTTCAACAATGTCAGGAGAGAAGCTGCCTATCAGCTCAATATCATTTAACACTTCGGGCAACTCCTCAAGGCTATCAACTCGCTTAATTAGATTTCGGTATGATCGCTGTTGGTATCATCTTCGCTAACATCAGTGCTGCGATTAACCATATACAATCTGAATAAAGCCACGTTTACAAACAGGCCTAAGAATGCGAATACAGTGTCGATGATCACCTGTAGTGGAAAACCGCCAAATTCAGCGAGAGATAATACCGTACCGCCCACTAATGACAATGGAATATACATCATCAAAATAGCCATTGTTTTCAGCACAATAGGAGATGAAAACTTAAAGCTGTTCTTAATGGCTTCTAGTGGCGTTAGGCGCTCTACAATCACCATAAAGTTTACGTAAGCTAAACGGGCAAATAAATAGAAGCTTATCGCCAAACCGACAACCCAAAACGGCCCAAACACAGCAAACAGCATTACCGGCGCTAAAATCGCTAAACCAGAAAACACCCCAGCTAATAATAGCGGCGGCACGAAAGTGAAGCTGTTTTTCAATATCATCCCAGGGGTCACTTCATGACCACGAGATCGCACCTCTAGGTACAAGGTTAGCGCCGAAATCAACAGTGAAAAAATCAGCAATAACGCCATCATCGCAGCGCCATGCATTGCACCAAATTGTGGTACTTCTACTTCTGCTTGGGCTGCCAGTTCACTGCCTAACCATAATTGGATCACGACTTGGAGTAGCAGCAACGGTACTGTTAATGATGCTAATTGTACAATGTGGTTACGAAAGAAATTATATGCTTCAGTCAAAATTGCAGACAATGACATGGGGGTTCCAATAATCAAAAAAAGATAAATATACTGCTAAGGATACCGAAAAAAGCAGTTTTTTGCACAATTGATATCGTCATTAGACTGAAGTTCCCTAAATCAATTGTCACAATTTTGTTAATAGCGTTACAATGTTAACCAAAGTATCCAATTATTATTACCTACAGGACGGCCACAATGAAAATGACTCCCGCAGTAAGCCTTTTATTAACCGCATTTGCAGTCACCACACCCGCTCAAGCTGGATGGTTAGATAACATTTTTGGTAGTGATGAAGAAAAAGTTGAAACCGTCGCCGCTACTGAAGCGGTTGCTGATGCACAATCAACTGATTTAGTTGGTAATGTCATGTCACAGCTGGGGTTAAACCAGCAGCAAGCTGAAGGTGGTTTAGGGGCATTACTAAGCTTAGCGCAATCTAACTTGGGCGATTCAGACTTTAGCCAAATTTCAGATAGCATTCCCGGTACTGATGCGCTATTGGCAGCAGTGCCAGCACTATCTTCAGATTCAGGTATGACAGGGTTATTGTCTCAAGCTGGTGATATTGGTAAGTCACTTGAAGGCGCGAGCATGGTATATGACACCTTTGAAGCACTTGGAATTAAAAAAGAATACGTGGCGCCTATGGTCGATATTGCCAAGTCTTATCTAGAAAGCAACGGCTCTGAAGGCACAGTTGATATGTTGATGAAAGGCCTTGGTTCAATCATGTAACATTTGCGGTATCGTTAATGGATTAATTTTAATTAATGCCGAGCCATTCGCTCGGCATTATTGTCTCTGTTAAGCTAAAGTCATCACATAGGCTGACACAGCTGCATACATCGTTTTGTTTATTGGAGGCAATATGATTGCTAAATTAAAACAGTTCTTACAATCCCATACCCAAGCGACCACCCCAGAAGATCAAGCGCGTCAGCTTAATCTCGCTGCTGCCAGTTTATTACTTGAAGTCATGTACGCAGATGAAACCCTTGATGAGCAAGAGGTGGCCATGTTGCCAGCTATGCTCACTAAGAATCTCGGTTTGACTCTGCAAGCCGCTGATGAGCTCATCGCTGAAGCCAAATTGATTCAAGGCAATGCCACCTCATTGTACGAGTTTACCGCTGAAATAAACGCCCAATGCTCCATCGCCCAAAAACAGAAACTGTTACTGGGGATGTGGAAGCTTGCCTACTCCGACGGCAAACTGTGCCGCAATGAAGATCAAATCATTCGCCGCACCGCAGATTTGCTGCATTTAAAGCACAGTGAAGTTATTCAAATGCGTAATATCGCCATGGAGCAACGTTAAGGGCTCTTTGAGGGCCTAACTCGCGTCGAGGTAGCCTCACAAAATTAAGCTCTTATAGCTAATCACTTATTAGCGCCTTACGAGTTAAATGATTTTTCTGCCAATAGATGAAGGGCGCAACGGTCAGCACTAAGATGCACGAATACCACATATTCTCAGCGAGTGCGTAGCCCACTCCAATACAAAATACACAGCCCGCCACCACCAAAGGTAAGTAAGCTTTACTGAGTAACTTTGCCGCTGACAACATGGTTAATAAATAGATAATCACAAACACCCCATTACTCCAGGCAATCAGATCTTCAAGTTTCTGCTCAGTGATAAATGTCAGTACAATAACCATCACCATAGTCACTAAAATGGTCACCAATGCCCGCAAAGGTACGCCGTATGAGTTCAATTCTTCAAAATACTTGGGCAATATTCCTTGCTGGCTAAAACTCCAAAGTAGCCGCGCTGCACTGGCACAATATACATTTACCGTTGCCAAGCCACTTGCTATGCCTAATACACCGATAACTTGCGCCCCAATGGCAGGCACACCCAAACCGCTCAATAGCTGATTAAAAGCATGCACCATTGCAAGGCCCTCAGCTTCAGCTGGCACAATTAATAACAACAAGGTGCACACCAGATAAATAATCCCCACCAACACAGTGCCTAACATCATTGCTGGTAACATATCTTTTTTCGGGTCGCGAAAGTCATTGGCTAAATGGGTCATGGCTTCTATGCCTAAAAAGCTCCAAAAACCGATGCCCATGGCTAACATCACGCTCGCCGCTTCTGGTTTAGCGACTACAGAGAGCGAGGTTAATTGCCCAAGGTTGGCGCCGCTGCTGCCAAATAGCACAGTCACTACAGCCACAATGGCCAGTGTTAGCCCAAACTGTAATTTGGCAGACACTTGAATGCCGCGATAATTAAGCAGCAATAACACAGCAACAATGGCGATTTCGGCGGCCAATTGCCCCCAACCTGTTATAGCAACCAGCGCATCCATAAATTGAAAGGTCATTAAAATGGCTGCGGGGGCGCCAATGGGGATCACTAATAAAAAAATCAGCCCTATGGTGCGCCCTGCTGTGATACCAAAGGCTTTTTCAATAAAATAAGCTGGCCCTGCGGCATGGGGGAAGCGACTTGCCAGCAAGCCAAATACCACTGCCACCGGCAATATGGCGACTGTGAGTATAATCCACGCCAGTAAAGCGCCACTCCCAGCCACCTCTATGGTCATCTGTGGCAATATAAATACCCCAGTGCCCAGCAAAGTGGTGGCCATCAGTCCTGCGCCTTGCCAGCGCCCTATGCTTGCTGTAATTTGATTCATTGTCTTTATCTATAGTGATATTTAGTAAGAGTATAAGCTGATAGCGCTTGTCAAACTGCAGCATATCACCTGCAAGATCACCGAACAAACCGACAAAATGACGGCATTTAGCTCAATAACCAACATAATGAGGGTTAGCCTTGGACAAGTTCGATCAATTAATCATTAACGCATTACGCCTTAATGCCCGCCAAAGCATTTCAAATATTGCTGAGCAAGTGAGTTTATCTCGCAGCGCAGTCACTGAACGCATCAAAAAGCTAGAACAAACCGGCGTGATCCGTGGTTATCAAGTGCTATTGAGCGAGTCACAAAAAGAAGGCGTTTCAGCGTATTTCGAAATCCAGCATGAACGCGCTAATTGCGCTGATGTAGTCCATGTTTTTCACGCGATTCCTGAAGTGATCACGTGCCAAGGCATTACCGGCGAAATGGATTTATTAGTGTATGTGAATGCCCCATCAATGAAGCGCTTACATCAAATTCGGGAATACATTGATGCCCAAGCCGATATCGTTAAAATCAAAACCCACGTGGTGATGAGTGAATGGATTAATAACCAGCCCAGTAATTAGGCTATTAGGTTAAATCAAAGTCGCTAGCTTGAATTGTAGCAATTTATCTGTTCCCCTTTACTGGCGCTATTTTTAGCTTATTAAGCTAGCTTTTTATAATTTTCCAACCGAAATCTTAGATATAGCAGCTTGATAGCGTTACACTTCTTAGTAACTGGTTTTCTATTAGGTTTATCAACATGCAATCACAGCCGACATCTGACATCAATTTACTTTGGGGCGCACTCATTTTAGAAGAGTTAGCCAGACTGGGTGTTAAACATGTTTGTATGGCGCCAGGCTCTCGCTCAACCCCATTAACCTTAGCAGCAGCGGCGCAGTCAAGCTTGCAATCTCACCTTCATTTTGACGAACGTGGGCTGGGTTTCATGGCGCTGGGCATAGCTAAAGCCAGTCACAGCCCGGTGGCCATCATCACCACTTCTGGCACTGCGGTGGCGAATCTGTATCCCGCCATTATTGAAGCTTGGCTTACTCAGGTGCCGCTGATTATTTTAACTGGCGACAGGCCGCCTGAACTCATTGGCTGCGGCGCTAACCAAGCCATTAATCAGCCCGCCATTTTTGCTGATTACGCTAAGCAAGTGAATTTACCGACGCCGGATCTTGCCATCAGCCCTAATACCTTGCTCACCACCATTGATGAAGCAGTGGCAAATTTAACCCAGCCAGTACATGTCAATTGCATGTACCGAGAGCCTCTGTATCCCACAGAGCTTCAAAGCCTAGGGCAATTAGCCCAATCAATGAGTGATTATGTAACGCCAATTACGCCATGGTTAAACCACTCTCACCCTTACACGGATTACGGCCAGTTAGCTCAAACCAATCTGCCTAGCCAAGACACTATGATGCGTTTTGCACACGGCAAAGGGATCATTGTGGCGGGAACCTTATCCCCCCAAGAAAACCCAAAGCAAATTATTGAATTATCTCAAAAACTGGGTTGGCCAATAGTCGCCGACGCGCAATCACAACTGAGGCAGCACCCCAGTGTTATTGGCCATATCGATCAACTGCTGCTAAATCCTAAAGCCAGTAAATTTATTGAACAAGCTGACCGCATTTTGGTGTTTGGTGGCCGCTTTATCTCTAAGCGTTTAATCAGCTTTATTGCTAATCATCAATGGCATAGCTATTGGCAGGTATTAGCAAACCAGCAACGACTGGATCCAAACCATCAATCAAAACGAATTTGGCAAGCCAGTATCACTGCCATGTGCAATAACAATTGGCCTCGCTCCTCTGCAGCTAATTGGGCGTTAAGCTTAGTTGAGCACAATCAAAACATTGAAGCATTACTAACGCAGCATATTGATCAAAGTAGTTTTGGTGAGCCGCAAGTGGTTCGGCATATCGCTCAGCAGCAAAGCGCATCACATCAATGGTTTATTGGTAATAGCTTGCCAATACGCTTATACGATATGTATGCACCAATCATTTGCGAGCTACCCGATATTTATACTAACCGCGGCGCATCGGGTATTGATGGCTTAATCGCTACCGCAACTGGGGTGGCATTAGCCAATAATCAGCCTACCACCTTGCTTATTGGGGATATTTCCAGTTTGCACGACTTAAACTCACTGGCGATGACCAAACACGTTAACAGCCCGTTTGTGATTGTGATTTTAAACAATGACGGCGGTAATATCTTTAACCTGCTGCCGGTACCCAATGATGCCGTTCGAGAGCAATATTACCGCTTAAGCCATGGCTTAGAATTTGGCTACGCAGCAGCCATGTTTGGTCTGGCCTATAATCAAGTGGATAGTTTAACGAGTTTTAATGAAGCCTACGCCGATGCGATGGGATATGCAGGCACCTCAGTCATTGAAGTGAATGTCAGCCCAACTCAGGCCAGCGATCAGATTAAACTCATCGGACAATGGGTGAGGCAGCACTAATGCCAATAATTAATCGTTTTGGCGACACCAATTTACCAGCACTGGTATTATTGCATGGTTTTTTGGGGTCAAAAGAAGACTGGCAAGCAAGCTTACAGATTTTAAGTCAGCACTTTCACTGTATCTGTATCGACTTACCAGGCCATGGTGACAATCAGCTAGAATTGCCAACCCCAGGCTTTGAAACGGCGGCGCAGTCTATTGTCGATAAAGTCATCCAGCTCGGTTATAGCCAATTTCATTTGTTAGGTTATTCATTAGGTGGCCGTATTGCACTGCACATTGCCAAGCTTTACCCCAAAGCAGTATTAAGTTTATTGCTGGAGTCAGCGCACTTAGGCTTAACCAGCAGCCGCGACAAACAAGCACGCCTCAAGCACGATCAAAAGTGGGCCGATAAGCTCGCCGTCGAACCTATTAGAGACTTTCTCGAGCAATGGTATCAACAGCCAGTATTTGCTAATTTAACCACGGACGCTAGAAAAAACCTGATTGCGATTCGCAGTAAAAACAATCCCCAAGCGCTGCTGCACTGTTTTAAAAGTACCTCGCTAGGGTTACAACAAAATGGCGAAAAAGTGCTGAAGCAATTACACTGCCCCGCCTACCTGTTAGTGGGAGAACAAGACAGTAAGTTCAGTCAACTTGCCCAGCAGTGGCAGCAAAAACTGCAACTTAACACAGTCACCATTGCTCATTGCGGTCACAATATCCATAAAGCGCAACCTAAGATGTTTGCCGCTAGGATCATCCAACTTTTAACCCCTTAAGGACATCATTCATGGCAACCGCTAACAGTAATAATAACCAGGTTTTAATGAATGCCCCACGTATTAGTCAGCTTGAGTTATATCGTTATCAAATTAACTTGGCGCCCCATTTACCCGTAGCTAAACAACGTATTGATATCCGCCACGGCTTAGTCATTGCAGCAAGTCTAACTAGCGGCCAACAAAGCTTTGTTGAAATAGCGCCACTGTCTGGCACTGACATTGAAGGCGTGGCGCTCAGCGGTTTTAGTCATGAATCACTTGACGCAGTTATCGAACAACTCACCACCCTATTACCACGCTTAATAGGCAGTAGCCTTACTCAAATTAATGAGATATTGGCATCTGCTGAGCTTTATCCATCCGCTGCATTTGGCTTAAGTTTATTAGCCCTTAAGCTTGATGGCGGGTTTGATCATCCCCAATATGATTATGCTCAATCAATGCAAAGTAAAATTGGCCTTTTCTATTATCAACCAGACTCAGATCTCAATAAGTTACGAGCAAAACTGGCCCAATTAGATAAACGCAGCTACTCAGTTAAAGTGAAAGTCGCCCAAGCCAGTATCGAGCAGGAAATAAAATATATTCATCAAATACTTGAGCTTAATCCAAAGCTTAAACTCCGTTTAGATGCCAACCAAGGCTTTACACCTGAGCAAGCCATTGAGTTTCTAGCGTGTTTGCCTAAAGCGGCCATTGAATATATTGAAGAGCCATGTAAAACCCCAGCAGAAAACCAACAGGTTTACCAAGCCCTTAAAATTCCTTTTGCTTTAGATGAAAGCTTAAACGACAGCAAGTATCAATTTGACATGCTTGAAGGTCTAACCGCGCTGGTAATTAAACCCACCATCATAGGCGGCATTAATCAATTAACAGGGTTAATTACCAAGGCCAATAGCCATGGCGTGCGCTGCATTTTAAGCTCAAGTTTAGAGGCAAACCTTGGGATTAATGACTTGGCTAAATTAAGCTATATGCTGACTCCAGATGAAACCCCAGGACTCGATACCCTATCAAGCTTTAGTGAACCGCTTATTGATGAACAAGGGCAACTGAATAAAGCGGTTTGTGTGCTACTGCAGCGCGAAACGATTTCTGAAGCGACGATCAATCAAGACGCTGATCTCACCCAAGCTGCAGCTCTCAATCAAGCATCGATCCTTATTGCCGATAGCGAGCATTAATATGAATAACATGATATCGCCGCTGCACCAAACTGCTATTGAACATCCAAATGCAGTGGCAATCATCTTACCGAATAGCGCCGCTGAGCTCACAGCGGGTTTCAATAAAACCGCCAGTGCATCAACTGCGAGTAACGATACCCAAACCGCCATTAGCTATGCTCAGTTAAGTCAGCTGGTATTAGCATTGGCGCAGCAACTTAGCGGCCAAGGGGTTGCAAAAAATCATCGACTGGCCTGCATTAGTCGTAATAATCTGGAAATGATTTGCCTGTATTGGGCCTGTATTGATTTAGGGGCATTATTTTTTCCGATATCACCCCGTTTTCCTGCTGCGCAAATAAGCCAACTATGCCTGCGTTTTAACATCAATTACTATTGGTCTGAGGCTGATTTAACACCGCAATTAGCATCAGTATTAGCCACACAGGCACAGCCGCAACCTATCACAACTGAGGTGACATTTAAGCTTAACCTAAATACCAGTAAGCCACTCAGGCCCTTCGCTATCGACGCTAGCCAGCCAGTGAATGTTATTCTGACCTCTGGATCAAGTGGCACCCCAAAAGGAGTGGTTCATAGCCTTAGTAATCATATTGCTAGCGCCACAGGCTCAGCTGAAAATATCAACCTAGATAAAGGGGATAGCTGGTTATTATCATTACCGCTATTTCATATTGGCGGCCTCGCCATTGTTAATCGCTGCGCCATCGCCGCTGCCACCATAGTACTCAGTACCGAGCAGCCTCTTGTTAAGCAATTAGCCCAAACGCCATTAAGCCACTTATCGTTAGTATCTGCCCAGCTAAGCCAGATTTTAGACACTGATGCGACAGTACTTAAACATGTAAAAGCATTATTGCTCGGTGGCGGCGCGATCGATCTGCTACTGGTTAAACAGCTAGCTCAGTTACACATCAGCGCTTTTTGCAGTTACGGCATGTCAGAGATGAGCTCACAAATCACTACCGCGGCCATTAATAGCGCTAATCATTTAGGTACAGCGCTGCCACAGCGGCAATTAAAGCTAGTTGATGGGGTAATTTGGGTCAAAGGCCCATGTTTATTTTTAGGCTATTTACAAGCAAGCCCTGATCACACCCTAAGCGCTTCACAGCAGCGAGCAGAGCCCATACTTGAGCGTCCTGTTGATGAGAACGGTTGGTTTTGCACTAATGACCAAGGCCAATTTGATGACCAAGGTCAGTTACATTTACTGGGCCGCGTAGACAATATGTTTATCTGTGGTGGTGAAAATATTCACCCAGAAGAAATTGAAGCCGCCTTAAGGGCTCACCCTGATATCGCTCAGGCCATTGTGTTTGGCCAATATGATGCTAAATTTAGCTTGCTACCAGCAGCAATTATTCAATTTAAAGCTCCCCAAGCCCAGCTAACAACCGAGGTTATTGGCAGCATTGAAGCACTGCTATTAAAGTTTATCGCTCGCTTTAAGCGCCCTCGTCACTATTACCCTTGGCCCGATAATATTGAGTCCGCCAGTTTAAAAATACCTCGCAAACAGATCATTGCTGCGGTTAAGAGCCAATATAACCTCGACTCACTTTAGGCTGTTTTATCACGGCTTTCAGCTAATAACAGCTTTAGTTGAAAGCTAATTTTTAGCCACAAAAAAACCTGCCGTAGCAGGTTTTAGTTTTTAGCGAGATTGAAGTGAATCAACCCGAGGCTAAGTTAGATTTCCATACAAGATTTAAGCTTGGTCATGGCATTCTTTTCAAGCTGTCTAATGCGCTCTGCAGACACTTGGTAAGTAGCGGCTAATTCTTGTAGTGTTGTCTTGTCATCATCTAACCAACGCGCTCTTAAAATATGTTGGCTACGTTCATCAAGGGTTTTAATTGCCGAGAATAAACGCGCTTGAGAGTCTGACTCCCAATTTTGATTTTCAACTTCAAGTGCAACATCGGAAGAATGATCTTCTAAATAATGAACTGGGGCAAAATCCACACCGCTGTCATCATCATTGTCGCTGGCTAAATCAAATGCAGGATCTTGAGCCGCCATACGCGACTCCATCTCAGTGACGTCTTTTTTAGACACCCCAAGGTTTTCGGCAACCATGCCGACTTCTTCATCACTAAACCAGCCTAAACGCTTTTTGGTTTTACGAATGTTGAAGAATAATTTACGTTGCGCTTTGGTGGTGGCAACTTTCACAATACGCCAGTTTTTAAGCACGTATTCATGAATTTCAGCTTTAATCCAATGCACAGCAAAAGACACCAAGCGCACACCAACACCAGGATCAAAACGTTTTACCGCTTTCATCAAACCAATGTTGCCTTCTTGAATAAGGTCCGCCTGTGGCAAACCATATCCTGAATAACCTTTAGCCACATGCACTACAAAGCGCAGGTGCGACATAATCAGTTTTTTTGCCGCTTGTAGATCGCCAGTTTCTTGCAAACGCTTGGCTAACTCATGCTCTTCTTCGGCCCCAAGCATTTCGATGCCTGTGACTGACTGCATATAAGCTTCTAAGCTGCTACTACCTCTAGGGACAGTAAGTGACATAGATTGCGATTGAAAGGCCATTGGCGCTCCTACATTAACAACATTAAAACGGTCTATTGCTCATTATACAGCTAGCTGGCGGCAATAGCTTGTGAACTATCTATGATATGGCGACATATGTCAACATGGCGACCAGATTAGTTGGTGCACATTTTTTGTGCTAATTTATACTCGACTGAAAACACATCGATTACAAGTTAATAAAAATTCATCAAAGCCGCGATCAATTTAGCTATTAAATGATACCAACCAAGCCCTAAGAAGGTTCAATGGCACGTAAATGCTGCCTTACCGATAAGTATGAACCTAGCCAGCCTAAAAACGAGGCAAGTAGCACTAACTTAATTAGCTCAGAGAAACTCAAGGCTTGAATTTGCAACTGGCTACCATAAAGACCTAACAACTCAGCTAAAGCAGAATCAAGATACCAGACTAATAAATTGATAATAACCCAAGCTAACACGCCGCCAATCACCCCATACCAAATACCGGTATAAAGAAACGGCCGTTGAATAAAAGACTCTGTGGCGCCGACCAGTTTCATGACTTCAATTTCAGTACGGCGATTCATAATGGCTAAGCGAATAGTATTGCCAATCACTAACACCACTGCTAATACCAGTAACGCAGCAATGGCGAGTACCGTGCGCTCAATTAACCTAACCATGGCTTGCAGGCGCTCAAGCCATTCAATATCTAAACGGCCAAAGCTCACTTCAGGCTCACGCTCAAGCTTTACTAATAGTTGTCTTGCTCCTTCAGGGCTCGAGTGACGCGCCAAAGGTGTTACCACCACCACGGCTGGCAACGGGTTACTATCAAGGTAAGATAATGCTTCGCCAAAGCCTGATAAGCGCTGAAACTCTTCTAGCGCTTGCTCGCGGTTTATATAGTCAACCGCATCAACTTCAGCGTATACATTAATACGGCGGATTAAATTTTGAATAGATTGCTCACTGCGGCCTTCGTTAATAAATAACGATATTTCAGCAGCATTATTCCATGACTGGGTGATGTTCTCGGCATTTTTAACCAGTACTTGCAAAGCTGCAGGTAAGCTTAAGCTCACCCCAAGTACCGCCATGGTCATCACAGAGGACACCGGGTTGCGCCACAGCTCGCCCACACTCGCCATTGCTTGCTGAATGTGGCGCACAAAAAACATCACTACTCGACCCGTAAAAGGCAGCTTACTGGCGGTAATTTTAACTTTTCTGGTCATTATACTTGCCCTTCTGTGGTCGCAGAATAGAGCTCGTCATTGCCAAGCATTTTGCCCTGACGCAGGGTTAAGGTGCGGTATTTCATCCGGGCAATCAAGCCTAAGTCATGGGTGGCAATCAGCACGCTAGTGCCAGAATCATGGAAGGTTTCGAATAATCTTAAGATATCCATCGATAACTTAGGATCTAAGTTACCTGTGGGTTCATCGGCCAGTAATAAAGGCGGTTTGTTGACAATGGCGCGGGCAATACCAACACGTTGTTGCTCACCGCCAGATAGCATGATGGGTAAATGACGCTCTTTGCCATACAGCCCCACCATGTCGAGTGCGCCAGCAACTCTTTTGCGGATCTCGCCGTGGGAGAAGCCTTCAATCACTAATGGCAGCGCAATATTATCAAATACGCTTTTATCCATTAATAAGTGGTGGTTTTGAAAAATCATGCCGATATTGCGACGTAAATACGGCACATGCTTTTTCCCTAACTTGGCAATATCATGACCATTAATCGATACTTTACCGGCACTGGCTCGCTCAATCACAGTGATCAATTTGAGCAAGGTACTTTTACCTGCGCCAGAATGTCCGGTTAAAAAGGCCATTTCCCCTTGTTGGAGGTGAAAATTAACTTCTGAGAGTGCTTTTTGGCCACCCGGATAAATCTTACTGACTTGCTCAAACTGGATCATAAATGACTATTCTGCCTTTTCCTGACTAAATAATGCTTCGATGAAATCGCTGGAATTAAAAGTACGTAAGTCATCAATTTGCTCACCAACACCTATGTGTCGGATCGGAATATTAAACTTATCAGCAATGGCGAAAATAACCCCACCTTTTGCAGTACCATCTAATTTACTAATGGTGATCCCCGTTACCCCAACGGCTTCTTGGAATAACTGCGCCTGGCTAATGGCATTTTGCCCGGTACTTGCATCTAGCGTTAGCATCACCTCGTGGGGCGCATTAGGGTCTAATTTTTTCATGACGCGAACAACTTTTTTCAGCTCTTCCATCAAATGACTCTTATTTTGTAAACGCCCTGCCGTATCGGCAATCAGTACGTCAACATTACGCGCTTTGGCAGCTTGTAATGCATCAAATAATACCGAGGCACTGTCTGCGCCGGTATGTTGGGCAATCACAGGGATGTCATTACGTTGTCCCCAAACCTGTAATTGCTCAACGGCTGCTGCACGGAAGGTATCACCAGCCGCTAACATGACAGATTTGCCTTGTTTTTGATACTGTTTTGCTAATTTACCAATGGTGGTAGTTTTACCCACGCCATTGACGCCGACCATTAAAATAACAAATGGGCCGTCTGCATTTTCAGGCACTAAAGGGACTGCCACTGGATCGAGAATAGTTTGTAATTCGTCTCGTAATAAATCATATAGCGCTTCGGCATCTTTAAGTTGCTTACGTGATGCTTGTGAGGTCAAATTATCAATCAGGCGAGTGGTGGTTTCGACGCCCACATCGGCAATCAATAATTGCTCTTCGAGTTCTTCGAATAAGTCATCGTCAATTTTTTTACCGCGGAAGATCCCCATAAAGCCGCTACCAATGTTTTCACTGGTTCGCAGTAATCCACGCTTTAAGCGGGCAAATAAGCCCTCTTTTACCGGTTTAGCCTGAGGCTCATCCACTTGCTCTTGCTCAACGTCAGCCGCTTCGGCTTCTGCTGC
>NZ_MCTY01000160.1:0-34042 GCF_002873635.1 Shewanella sp. 10N.286.52.B9 | reverse complement strand
AACTATTATCAGATTGTATTGTTAAAGTAGGTATTTAAAAATGTTATTAATGCCAAATAAGGACTGGCAGTGGGAATATAATGAAACTTTTAAGCAATTAAGTATTTCATTAGGTTCCGAAATGGAGTTCTTAACCCCATATAAAACCAAATCTCTTATCCCTGATGCATTAATGACGTCAGAATTTAGTGTGGATCATGCTAAATTCTATATAAACCTACTTGAAAGTCTGCCTAAAGCGTTAAAAATGTCCGATGCTGCAGTAGTTCAAACAGCGTTAAATGCAACAGCTGCTCATTTTATGATTAAGCCGCAAATGCCAAAATCTTGGTTTTTTGAAATCAGTCAAGAATGTGTTTATTGCGAAGTAGGTAAGTTATTTTCGTTAAATGCCAATGGAACCTCTGTTTTAGTTCTAGTGGTTGAAAACAGCTTGCAGGCAGCGTTAGTGATGGTGTTATCAAGTGAGTGCCCTTTAACAGAATCTAAAGTTTTACAGCAATTTGATACCATTAAAGTTATGCACAATCGCTTAAATCCCCTAAAGAAATCTAGGCATGTCGTTGCTGCCTAAGCAATATTTGTTAGTTCGTGTTTAATTTACTTGTCTCATGTTGTGTATTTATTTCTAATCAAGAAATAGATTAATCAGAAAGTCCATGTCAGTTATCCTGCTTATAGAACACCCACCTATATTATTATGTAATAACGCGATTGACTGTGGCGATACATGCTCAGCTTCAGCGGTTTATCTAATAGACTGACAAACAATCTCTCTCATGCTTATTGCACTTCGCATGTTGCATTACCTATATCAGCCTGATGAAAAAATGGCACAGTTCGACGATAAACGATAAACGATAAACGAAAAACAATAGGCTTCAATCATGAAATAGAAGGCCGTTGCTGCGGCCATATTTGAGGGGAAACTCTGTTAACCTACCATAACATTAGAAAATTCACATATATTTCAGAAGCATATAGAGGCAATTAGAGCAAAGATTTACGCCTGAACAAATGTAATGTCTTTTATTGCGGATTTATTTGATAATCTAGTTTAAATACCGGCCTGTTAAGTAACATAAAAAGTTTATGAAAATTGTAATTGAACCAATAATTTCACAGCAAGATCAACAAGTGGCAGCCATCATTGAATCGGTTGGCAAAGAGTTTGGTGCAATTGGCGAAGGCTTTGGCCCATCAGATGCTGAAGTGGCACATATGAGCCAATATTATCATGCAAAAGACCGCAGCATTTATTTGGTTGCTTGTGTTGATAATCAAGTGGTAGGCGGTGCAGGTATTGCAAAGTTCAACGGTGATAACAAGATTTGTGAGTTAAGAAAATTATTTCTATTACCTGAAACGAGAGGGCTTGGTTTAGGTAAGCGCTTAACTGAGCAATGTCTTACATTTGCAAAAGCAAACGGTTTTGAACAATGTTATCTCGATACGTTAAATTCAATGACAGCGGCAATTACACTCTATGAAAAGATGGGCTTTCAACATTTAGATAAGCCCCTTGTTGGTACCATTCACGGTGGCTGTGATGTTTGGATGCTAAAAAGCTTATAGTAATAATTTATAGACATTATTATCAAATGTAGGTTATCGATAACACGATAAATTTATTGTGTGAGTAATAACCAGCTTTAGTCGCTAATAACGATGGTTCGATGATCCTTATTGACTGTTTTAATGTGATAATTATAGATTTTGCCACAATACGCATGAATAAGAATAAGTGATTATAGTATCAGTAATTTATCTGTTATTCTGAGGGTATTATTGTTACTAAGAACTTTGTAACATTTATCTTATTTTTAAATGAGTTTCCTAATGAGTCCAATTAATAAGAGTAAATCAAGCACTAAAATCACTATTCAAGATGTTGCTTTAATGGCTGGTGTGTCGAAAATGACCGTTTCTAGGGTGTTAAACAAGGACGAAAAAGTCAGTGACAAAACACGAGCGAAAGTCCAGCAAGCGGCAGATCAACTAAACTATCGCCCCAATATTTCAGCTAGGCGTTTAGCGAGTTCTAAATCTTATTTAATTGGCTTACTTTACGAAAACCCAAGTGAAGGTGGTTATGTTAGTCAGTTCATGATGTCGGCTTTAAAAAGTTGCCGCCAGCAAGGTTATCATTTAGTGGTAGATGAGTGTGAAGGCACCCAAGAAGAAAAGTTAAAAATCACACGTGATTTAGTTGAAGAAACACGAGTTGATGGCGTTATTCTATTACCGCCTTTTTGTAACAATATTGAGATTCTCAAAGAGCTTACTGTATTAAATATTCCTTTTGTACGAGTATCACCAGATGTGGAGTTAACCTTATCTGCTTTTGTTTGTATGGACGATTATCAAGCGGCTTATGATATGACCAATTTGTTAGTCAATAAAGGCCATAAAGACATTGGCTTTATTATAGGGCACCCAGACGTTGGTGCCAGTCGTCTTCGTTATCAAGGATTTTTAGATGCAATGCGATCTAAACAGTTAAACATTCCGCCAGAGTTTATTGAGCAAGGTATGTTCAGCTATAAGTCTGCATTAGGAGCTGCTAAGGCTCTATTAGATAGAGAAAATAGACCAAGCGCGATATTTGCTAGTAATGATGATATGGCTGCAGCAGTTGTTTCGGTTGCCAATTCCTTAGGCTTAAATGTACCCAAAGACTTAAGCGTTGCCGGTTATGATGATACCCCGCTTGCTACTACGATTTGGCCACATATCACAACAGTGAAACAACCTATCAATGCGATGGCTGAAACAGCTATCACATTACTGACTTCTGGCCAAATGAATCAAGTGACTTCAGATAGCCTTTCAAATTTACGCCATGTTTTAGAGTTTGAATTAAAAGAGCGTGATTCAACTACTCAGTTTAATGCGTTAGCTTAATAGTGATTGCATGTTATTTAATATCTTGTTTGTTTAACACGCCATGTGCAACCAGTTGAGACAATAGCTGCTGGGTTTTCTCTCTAAAATAATCACGTAATAGGCGCATTGTTGGAGTAATAGACTGACGACTGGGGCACACAAGCCACAATTCAGTCGCAGTTGGCTTATATTCCGGCATGACGTTTACCACACGACCAGTTAGCAAATCATCCGCCATATCAAGACATGACTTAATCGCAAACCCGTGTCCCGACACACACCAACGCCGCACCAAATCTCCGTCATTAGATGCACGATTACCTTTAAGCTTTACTTTATGGCTTTGGTTTTGATGACTAAAGCGCCACTCGTTCTGAACAATATCCTGTAACTGGTAAAACAGCCCATTGTGATTTTTGAGTTCATCTGGCGTTGTAGGGGCGCCATTTTTGTCTAAATAGCTAGGTGTGGCGCACAGTACTCGTGGAATACTGCAAATTCGAAAACCATACATACTGGCATCGCTTGGCTCACCATAGCGCAGCGCCATATCAACAGAGTCACGATAAAAATCAATATTACTGTCAGTGATATTACTGCGTAAAGCCACGTCGGGATAAAGCAGCAAAAAATCATCCAACCACGGGGTAACCACATTACGGCCTAGATCAGAAGATAGCGCAATTCTTATTTCACCTTTTAGTACATCTAAATCTTCCTGAGCATTTTGCTGGGCATTGTCTAACAGTTGCACAGCCAGTTCGCATTGAGGTAAATAGCGCTCACCAGCAGGGGAAAGCCTAAGTTGGCGCGTAGTGCGTACAAATAGCTCAACGCCTAATGCTGCTTCAACACGCTTGACCGCAGCACTAGCGGTTGCCATACGCATATCAAGGCTGTTTGCAGCCGCAGTAATACTTCGAAATTCAGCTACTTTGAGAATGATGTGCAGGTCTTGTATGAGCATATTATCAATCCATATTTGAGAATATTATAATTAATATAGCGTTTTTAGTGGAGTTAACAACAGGTATTATTTACTTATTCGATAAAATAGCCCGCACAGGTGATAACAATGCAACAAGTTCATTTTCAACAAGGTCTAATACGTCCGCCATCTGAGACTGACTGTCTTCTTATTAGAACCACTTAAGGCTGTCCGTGAAATAAATGCAGCTTTTGCATCTTATTTAAAGATGTTGACTTTGCCTTCCAGAGTAAATCAAAGGGGTATTCTGACATAAGGTAGGCATTTTCTCTTGCTGATGAATTGTTCAATCAAGGTCTCAATCGTGCTCTAAATAACGCCTAGCACATGTTTATTTAATGATTTCCAATGGTCTGCTAGACAATTCAGGCGATGCTTCCTATATTTACTATAATGCTCTAATTAACTGTATTTGTGTGTTTTTAAGAACGTTAAAATAAGTATGCAGCCTCATAAAATATTCGTTTATCTCAAGCTATTAAAATCGATTAATGAGTTGTTTACTAGGGGCAAATTGTGCTGAATATAGGATATGTATGTCTAACGTTCCTGCAAAACTTTTACAAAATGTAGCCGAGCAAACACCTAAAGCCATGGTTGCGATGTTGATTGTCTCTATTACTTACGCCTTAGTATTTAACATCCTCATTCCGTTTAACATTTTGATGACTTGGTTTTGTTTACAAATTCTCTTAGCAATATGCCGAATTTATAATGCAAAAATGTTTGAAAAGCATTTAGAAAAAGAAGATAGAAAAAGACTCGCTAATGATGAAGTCATTTTTATCGCTCTAAATGTATTTCAAGCCTGCATGTGGACGGCATCATCGGTGATGCTAATAATTTATGCTCGTCAACCGTTTGAGTTTGTCGGTTTTATTCTAATTATCGGAATTGTCACAGCCGCAACATTATCGATGTCGTCTTTCTTTAAAGCCTATTTGGTGTTTTTCATTTTAATGATAACGCCGCAGATTGCTATCATGCTTTATTTTGGTGAATACCAACATTTTGCTTTATTGGCGTTTATTGTTAGCTATATTCCTGCAACCATTTTATTGTCAAAATCAATGTTAGATAGTCGAATATCTAGCATAAAAGCCCACGAGGATGTAGAAAAAAGTGCCGAAGAATTTCGTAGGTTATCCATCATGGATAACCTAACTAACATATATAATCGGCGTTATTTTTTTGAAATGGCCAAAAAGATAATGGCGATTGCTTCAAGACAACAAACTAGCGTTTCACTGTTAATGATTGATATCGATCACTTTAAAAAAGTGAACGATAATTATGGCCATCAAGCAGGTGATTTTGTTTTAATCGAACTGGCTAGAACCCTAGAAAGCAGCATGCGAGAAAGCGACATTTTCGCACGAATTGGTGGTGAGGAATTCGCTATTTTACTCAACAATACATCAATGAATGATGCCAAGCGTATTGCTGAGAAAATACGAATTATCATTGAGAGTAAAGATTTCCTTTATAATACCATTTTGATTGATACAAGCGTCAGTATCGGTGTCGCTGAAATGACCCAAGAAATCACTACAATTGAGGCATTATATAAACAAGCAGATACCCATCTTTATTTAGCAAAAGGTCACGGCAGAAATAGAGTGTATCCAGTTTAGCTAAAACGGTTTTAATACATTTGAAATTCAAAATTAAAGGGGCTTTTCTCAATTCAAATTGCTATTTTTCAACCCATTGTGGCACCGTGATAGGCAGACCAAGTGGACGATATCCCAAATGACATTAAAGGATTCATTGGCGATATTTATCAAGCATCATTCAAATAGTAGCAACCACAGAGGGGAAAGGGCAGTTCTTGCTAAGCCAAGTACCAACTTAACCCGCAGTGAAGAGGTTTTGTTTGAAAAGTAAAAATCAAAATGAACATATACCTTCGAATAGCGATAAGGTTTTTGTAGGTTTGGTTATGCAAGCTAGTTTTGGGTAGATTTAAAATATAAATTATTTACATAGCCGGATTATAAACAATTTAGGCTTACCCCCAAGTAAACCTAAAAAGATATAAAGTAATGCGATTATAAGATTGGACAATTAAATCAGCCAATAAAAATAGTTAGAGTATCAATTTGTGTTGAACTTGAGTCTTTTAGTATGAAGATTTTACTATTTAATTTGGGTTCTAGACTATTTATTTTTGTTTGATTGAAATCATGATTTCAAGTACTTCTTGGTAAGAAATACGATATTCTCTAGACAGTTGTATGACTTTAGATTTGTAGGTTTGAACTTGCTCTTGCTTCTTTAAGGCTGATTTTTTTTGCTCAACCATTTCTGAAACGACTTCATTTAAAATGTTTAATCGACGTAAACTGTAATCAAGAGAGTCAAGATAAGTTTTCATTTGCAATTTGTTGCGGGCACTTTCAAGACTTTTAGTTGTTCTATTTTCGAAATCTAATTCATCAAAGGCGTTAATTACATTTTGTAAATTAATATCAGTCATATGGATAACTACTTAGGATTATGAGTAAATGAATGCTATTTAGCATGGGTACTCTCTATCTTCCATGAATAGTAACAGAGCATTATTGATAGTTTATTCAGATTAATGATTTGTTTCAATAGAGCATGACGTTTATATTAAACATTAATTTATTTACTTTAGTACAGGATGTGCAAAATGCTAGATTTATTACCTGATTTATTTGACCACTATGGTTCTGAATTAACCTTGATACCCGCCAATTGGCAAAGTTACGGCGCCAAACGGATATTTTATGGTGAAGTGGTTACGGTTAAGTGTTTTGAAGATAACTCTAAAGTGAAGTCAACGTTAGCAACCGCTGGTAAAGGTAAAGTGTTAGTGGTCGATGGCGGCGGCGTGTGTCGGCGTGCTTTGCTAGGTGACATGATTGCGGAGTCGGCGGCCAATAATGAATGGGAAGGTATCATCATTTTTGGTGCGGTAAGAGATGTGGGCACATTGTCGACCATTGGTATTGGTGTGCAGGCGCTAAGTGCTAATCCCATTAAAACAGAAAAAAAAGATGTTGGCCTTGTGAATATAAATATCGAGATTGCCGGTGTCTCAGTAAAACCAGCCATGATGATCTATGCCGATGAAAATGGCATAGCCGTTACTGAAAAACCTTTAGATTTAGCAGTATTAAGCTAAACTTAGATGAATTAATTTATTTTTACATTAAAAATCAATTTGCTTACAAGGATGCAAACATGAAGGCACTTAAATGGCTATTAGCTATAGTCGCTAGCGTAATCTTATTGCTGGTTATTTATTTAACGGTATTTTTTGATCCAAATAGTTTTAAACCACAAATTGTGGATGCCGTTAAAAAGCAAACTGGCCGTGATTTTGTCATTAGCCAAGACTTAAGTTGGAGCTTTTTCCCGACACTTGGGATTAACCTCGGTGGCATTTCACTATCCAACCCTGAGAACTTTTCTCCAAGTACATTAGTTGAAGTAAACCAAGCGGTCGCCAGTGTGGCATTAATGCCGCTTTTAAGCCAACAAGTGGAAATTGCACAATTATCCCTTGATGGTTTGACTATGAATATCGTCACTAAAAAAGACGGTTCAACCAGCTTTGATGGTTTGGGCGATGCTGCATCACCTGAAACCACAACCGCGTCAGAACCAGCATCATCAGCTAATACACTCGAATTGCAAAGTTTACAAATCGGCAGCGTGTCTATTACCAATACCACCATCAACGTAATTGATGAAGCGGCAGAAACCAAACAAATATTTAGTTTAAATAGTTTAACCCTTGGTGAGTTTTCATTAGGAAACGCTGCAGACTTTGCTTATGAATTTACTGTACAAATGCCTGATATGATGCTGGCAAGTTCTGGTAATGGTCAATTGACCATTAGTGAAGATTTGACTCAGGTTATTATGGCTGATTTAACCATTAATACTGATGTGACCGGTGAGGCTATCCCTAATAAAAGTGTTAGCAGCCAGCTGATTACTGATATTAATGTGGCTTTAGATGCTAAAAAATTAGATGTTGCTATAAAACAATTGTCAGCGATGGACATAAGCGCCACTGGCGATGTTTCAGTCAATTACGGCGCCACAATCCCTAAAATTAACCTGCAATTAGATGTCGGTGATATCGATGTTGATAAATTACTGCCGCCATCAGAGACCGAAGCTAAAGCAGAAGACACTGAACAAGTTGCAGCGAGCAAGCCAGCTGTAGAGCCTGATTTGTCCGCATTAAAAACCATTGATTTAACCTTAGGCATGACGGTTAAATCAATCAAGGTCGCAAACCTACTCACTCAAAACTGGGTAATGAAAGCCAAGGTCAAAGATGGCGTTGCCGATTTAACTCAGTTTTCTGCGAATTTATATGAAGGTAGTATTAAAGCCACAGCACAGCTCGATGGTCGTCAGAAAGTACCTAGTTACCGCTTCGATGAAACATTAACAGGTGTGCAATTTAGACCACTGTTAAAAGATGCGGCGGATATTGATTTAATCTCAGGTGCGGCAAATTTTAAAATTTCTGGTTCTGGTAAAAGTTTAATTCCAGATAACTTAAAGAAAAACCTGCTGGCACAGGGTAATTTCGAAATTGCCGATGGCTCGTTATACGGAGTGAATATCCCGCAAATGATCCGTAGTGCTCAAGATAAGTTAAAAGGGGATTTATCTGCAAAAAATACTGAAGAACTTAAAACTGATTTTACTAGTTTAACCGGTAGTTTTAGTTTGAAAAATGCTGTTGCGACTAACCCAGACTTAGCTATGGCGTCGCCACTCATTCGCCTTAGCGGTAATGGCAGTGCCAATATTGATAATGAAACTGTGGACTATAAGCTAACGACGTCAGTGGTGGGCTCATTAGCGGGTCAGGGTGGTGAAGATGCCTTAGCTGGCGTGGACATTCCGCTTACCATAACCGGCAGCATGAAAGATCCTAAATTTGGTATCGATACCAGTGCTTTATTAGATTCTAAACTTAAAGATGAAACCGATAAACTCAAAGGTAAGTTATTTAAGAAATTAGGTTTTTAATGATGTGATTAAGCCCACTTGGGCTTAGTCAGCGGCTATTTTTATCATAAGTAAAAATATCCAAGGGATCATGTTAACCAAGACTTTGGATCTTGTACTGCTTTAAACTTGGTATAGATGAGTTGATTACATCAAGTTTAAAAATCGCTATATAATAAAAAACGGCAAGGATCACCTTGCCGTTTTTTGTTTTAAGTCGCGAAATACTTACTGCGAAATTGCTAAGAAGTTAGCTTATAGACTCACTACGCATTGACCTTGGTGACATCCACAATCAATCTTAACATCTGTCCTGGCTGAATATACTTACTGTTTTGAAGTCTATTCCACTCGATCAGATCATTGACTGAAACGTTGAATTTACTGGCAATTCTAGCCAATGAATCCCCAGAGCGAACTTTGTAATTAACGGTTCTTTCTGCATTGTTTTTGCTACTTGATACTGCGCCAATCTTTAATTGTTTACCAATGCTTAAAGTGCCGTTTTTAGGCAGACGATTCCAGCGAATTAAATCATCAACACTGACATCATTTTTTCTGGCAATGACCCATAATGAATCGCCTGATTTAACCGTGTAAGTTTTAGTCTTAACTGAGCTTGGTTTTGCTTGTGCTAATAACTGTTCAGTTGTGAGGTTTGCGCCTTCAGCAGGAACTGGAATAATAAGGTACTTTCCGGCTCTAATATTATTATTTTTCAGGCCATTACTTGAACGAATAAAAGAAGCCGAAGTATCAAAACGCTTGGCAATATGGCTTACGGTATCGCCAGATTTAATTTGGTATCTATGCCAGTTCAATTTTGATTTAGGATCAAGGTTTGCAAGTTTTTGTTCAAACTGCGCCGCTTTATCAAATGGCACCACCAATGTATTAGGGCCATCAGGTGATGTTGCCCAGCGATCTAAACCTGGGTTTAATGCTTTTAATTCTTTAACTGGCATATTGGCTAAATCTGCCGCAAGTTTAAGGTCAATCTGGCTTTGGGTATCAACCACAGCAATATGCGGTTCATTACTGATTGGAGTTAGTTTGATGCCATATTTGTCAGCATTTTTAACCACATCTGATAATGCAATCAGTTGCGGTACGTAGCGTTGAGTTTCTCTGGGTAATGATAGCGCCCAAAATTCAGTGCTTTTACCTGCGGCTTTATTACGGCGAACAGCATTATTTACTCGGCCTTCACCCGTATTATAGGCCGCAATGGCATATAACCAGTTTTGTCCGGTCCTATCGTATAAGTACTCTAAGAAGTCCAGTGCTGCAGTGGTGGATGCGGGAACATCACGTCTGCCGTCATACCACCAGTCACTTTTAACACCAAAGTAATTAGAAATAGGCGTAGTTAATTGCCATAAACCTGAAGCGGCACTCGCAGAGTAAGCTGAAGGGTCAAACGAGCTTTCAACAATAGGTAATAATGCTAGTTCAATCGGCAGATTACGTTTTTCTAATTCTTCGACAATATAATGTAAATACGGCTCTGCACGTTGAGAGACAATTTCTAAATGTCTTGGGTTCGCTAAATACCAGTCTCGATATTTATTCACCAGTTTTACATCATCAATTGGCATGGTAAGTTGCAAACGGATCCGTTGCCAAACATCGGTGATTTCAACCGGTGCTGCAACTTCGTCTACAACTTTTTCAGGCTTAATTGGCTGAGGAACGACAATCGGTGAAGGCTCGACTTTTGTTGGAGTGGCAGTTTGGCATGCGGTTAGAAATGCCAAGCTTCCAACAAAAAGGTATAAAGGTTTATGCATCTAAAAAAAATCCTAAATCTTGCAAAGCTGGCAGATCAAAGGCGTCTACCAAATGTGTTTGGTCAAAATTGAGGCGGCATTGTAGTGTAAAATGGCTTTAATGTCTTTGCTAACTTAGCAAGTGTCGCCGCGCTCAATAGCTTAAAAGTTATTTTTCCACTCTCTGAGTAAAGTAAACGTCTGTAGTGCTGTTGGTTTTTCAACTTGAAACTTAGCAGCGATGACTTGTTTTATTTCTTTACTGTTACTTCTTAAAAATGGATTTATGGCTAATTCTGTTGCGATTGTAGTTGGAATTGTAGCCATATTGTTATTACGAGATAAAGTAACTGACTGACTGTATTGCTGCAACGCTTTATTGTTAGGTTCTGCTTGTAACGCAAATTTAAGATTAGCCGCGGTATATTCATGGGCGCAGTAAACTTGGGTGTGAGGTGGCAAGTCAGCGAGTTTTGCTAACGAGTTTGCCATTTGTTCGGCTGTGCCTTCAAACAATCTTCCACAACCGCCGCTAAATAGGGTGTCTCCGCAAAATAACGCTTCACAGTTTACACTATCTGGCTGTTGATAAAAGTAAGCTATATGACCTAACGTATGGCCCGGCACACTAATGACTTTAAGCTTTGTATCAAGCTCCTTGAGTTTGAGTAATGGCTCGCCTTTTATTGGATGCGTAATACCGCTAATATTTTCACTTTCAGGTCCATAAACCTCGAGCTTATTATTAAAAGCCTGTTGTAATTGCGCAATGCCACCAGTGTGATCTGCATGATGGTGAGTGATTAATATCCCCGCCAGCTCTAATGGGGAGCCCTTGAGGTAATCGAGCACACTTTGGCCACAGCCAGGGTCAACAACATAGGCTTGATTGCTATTTTTTTGATGTATAAGCCAAATGTAGTTGTCATTAAACGCTGAAATACCGATGACTGAAAGCATGATTAAATCCATAAGTGAAATCTTACCGCTAGGTTAACGGATTATATGTAAAAGGCCAATAGAGTGAATATGCTTGGGCTGAACTAGGCTTGTATACTGTTACATTTAAAGTAAACAACTGGTTGAAGTGACTAAATAAGGTTATGTAAACGCGCTAATTAACAATAAATTTAACACTTTATTCGTCCCTTTTTTAAATGATATCAACTATGGGTAAAATGCTAACGACAAAGAGCCATAAGTCGTTATACTCAACCTAGGGCTTTTGAAATTAAGGGAGTATCAGGTTAATGTCGATAAATCAAAAACCACAATTATGGCAAGAGTTACCCTGTGGTGATGAGATTCAATTGGCCCTAGAACAAAAGTTAACTGATTGGTGGCCGAGGATTTTTGGTTACCATTTATTAAAGCTAGGTGCGCTTAGCGCTCAAGTGTCTAGTTTACATTGCAATATTGCGCGGCATTTTTCTATTCATGATGCCCAAGGCGCATCAATTCAAGCAGATCCCCATCATTTGCCCCTGCAAACAAGCACCATGGATGCCGTGCTGATGAGTTTTTTAATGGAATTTGAACATGACCCATATCGTTTATTACGGGAAGTTGACCGAGTAATGATTTCCGGCGGCTATATTTTTGTTTGTGGTTTTAACCCTGTCAGTACCGCCTTTATGGGTAAGCTTCTACCTAAATATCAAACTCAATTACCTTGGTGTGGTCAGTTTTTTATGCCAGCGAGGGTAAAAGATTGGTTAGGTTTATTAGGTTATCAAATCCTGCAGGATGAACGTTTTATTTATCACCCTTTGCTTGGACAAATGAACCAAGGCCGCTGGTGGCAAAATAGATTAGAAAAGTGGTTACCAGGCGTTGGCAGTGTGTATTTGATTGTGGCCAGAAAAATGGAGTCGCCATTAACGCCCATCAGGGAAAAGCGAAAAGCGCGTACTCGTCAATGGGCGACAGCGCCGACAGCAGGCAGAGCAGGGCACAGTAAACATACTAAATTGCTCTCAAAATAAGCTAAAGTGTATAGCCAATAATATATTGGCTATACAACAGATTTGGGTTTTAGGCTTTGGCTTCAGGCAGATAATTAACATCAGCTTGCTGAGGTTTAGCTTCGGCGGCTTGCCTGGCTAAATCATCACAGCGCTCATTTTCAATATGCCCAGCATGTCCCTTAACCCAGCGCCAATCAATTTGATGCAGTTGACTGGCTTTATCTAACCTTTTCCATAAATCGACATTTTTAACTGGGGTTTTAGTTGAAGTTATCCAACCTTTTTTCTTCCAGCCATGGATCCATTGGGTGATCCCTTGACGCATATATTGACTATCACTGGTTAAGATGATTTTACACGGTTCATATAGCGCTTCTAACGCCACAATAGGCGCTAATAATTCCATCCGATTATTGGTCGTCAGCTTAAATCCATCAGACATTTCTTTGGTATGCTGCTTATATTTCATTACAATACCGTATCCGCCGGGACCAGGGTTACCCAGACATGAGCCATCAGTAAAGATATTGATAAGTTTTAGTTCTGACATCAAATTGTTACCATATACACAGCAATAAACATTTCGGCAATTATACCTAAATTATTATCAATTAATTGAGTTACCTATGAATATTATTTCAGGCGCCAGTCGCCAAATCATTTTAGATACTGAAACAACCGGTATGAATCAGGCTGGTGGCCCCGTTTATATTGGCCATAGAATTATCGAAATTGGTTGTGTTGAAGTGATTGACCGTAAACTAACCGGTCGTACTTATCATCAATATATCAATCCAGGTCAGTTAATTGATCCAGAAGCCATTGAAGTACATGGTATTACAGATGAACGAGTTGCTAAAGAACCGCGGTTTCATCAAATCGCACAAGAGTTTATCGACTTTATCGCCGGTGCTGAAATTGTCGCACATAACGCACCGTTTGATATCAGCTTTATGGATCATGAATTTAGTCAGCTTAGGCCCCAAGGCCCCAAGTCAGCAGATATCTGTGACATACTCGATTCGCTAGACATTGCAAAATACCTGCATCCTGGTCAAAAAAATAATCTAGATGCACTCAGTAAACGTTACGGTATCGATACCTCTAGACGTACCTATCACGGCGCACTATTGGATGCTGAAATCCTTGCTGATGTTTACTTAGTGATGACCGGTGGACAAATTGGCTTTAATTTATCAAATGAAAAAGTGGGTCAAGAAGGTGGTGGCATACAATTAATTGATCAAAATGAGTTTAATCTTAAAGTGATCCAAGCAACGGCCGATGAATTAATATCACACGATGAAAGACTTGATTTAGTCAAAAAATCAGGCAAATGCCTCTGGAGAGGTGAAGCATAAAAGTGAGCTTAATGAAATCATACTGTCTGGCGGTTATTTTTATCTTAGTTGCTACCGTTACGCCACAATTGGCAACAGCGGTGCCTTATACCCAAGCAAGTGAGTTACAGAATAGATTTCGTATTGATCATATGGTCGATGAAGTGACCTTATTGGTGCAAAGAACTTATGGCTCCGCTCCAGTGATAATCGTGTTACCTGACGGTTCCAAATGGTATTCCGAAAGGCACCCTGATAATGTCAATTGGGCCGATGGCTTAACTGGCGATATGATTAAAATCAACAATCCGATGCCCGGTCCTTGGCAATTAATCGGCAGTTTAGCGCCTAATTCCACTATCCAAAAAGTATCGCAACTTGAAATTGACGTTGAGCATATCCCCCAGCCTCTATTTCAAGGTGAACGTTTAAAAGTCACTGCTAAGTTACTTGGTGACGGCTTAACGGTTCGTCTGCCAGGGCTTGATTACATGTTCGAATGGACGGTTAAATTTACCAGCCATCATAAAAATACCGAAGCCAACTTTACTACCGGCACTGTTACAGTCGGTTCTTACAGAGATAATGGTGAAGGTTTGGATGAGATACCCGATGATGGGGTGTTTACGGGCAAACATAATCTAAATCAACCTTGGGGAAGCTACACCTTAAGTGTTGTCGCGCGAAATAATGTATTTGAGCGTGAAATTAGCTACCCAATCTATTTATCAGAAACTCCCATTCAAGTTGAAGTAATTGAACCCGCGGATAAATTAACCGGTGTTTGGCAGATTCAAATAAATGTTGATGACGAAATACTCAAACTTGAGCAAACCCATATTCAATTCGATATCGTTGGCCCTGCAGGGCTTAAGTTACCGATTGTTGTTAATGAGCTCACTGAAACACCAGCTTTAGTCGCGATACCGCAAGTGACCGATTTTGGCAGTTATAGAATCAAAGGCAGTGTTGCCTCAACCAGTATTGCAGGGCGTGAGTTAATACTGGATTTACCGGAATTGTTTTTTAATTTAATTGAACCGCCTCAACCTCCACCCAGCGCTGAAGAGTTAGCTGCAAGAGCTGCGCAGCTAGCAGCGCAAGAAGAGCAAGCTGCAAAAGATAAGGCTATCGTGTGGATTGCATCGATTAATGGCCTACTGTTAATCATAGGAGGGGTAGGGTTAATTTTTTGGCGTAAGAAACTTGCGTTAAATAAAGCACTGGCAACAACCAAATTAAGACTTGAACAAGAAGCTGCGAAAAAAGGTGATATCACTGCTGCTATTGATGATTTTGATTTAACCATGCCAGATGAAAAATAATTGTTTGCTGCTAATTATATTAGCTTAGATTAAATTGATCTCTTTTTAGTCAAAAAGTTTATAACTTAATCGCTGCTGTATGTTTTTTAGCTAAACGGATAAAAACTTAAAAAAAACTGTTGACGGTTTTTGACGACGACCTTATTATTCGTGCAACTTAAGTGGAGCGGTAGTTCAGTTGGTTAGAATACCGGCCTGTCACGCCGGGGGTCGCGGGTTCGAGTCCCGTCCGCTCCGCCAGTTAAGTTACTTAAATTTTGTTTATCTGTATTACAGGTGACACAGTTTAGGAGCGGTAGTTCAGTTGGTTAGAATACCGGCCTGTCACGCCGGGGGTCGCGGGTTCGAGTCCCGTCCGCTCCGCCAAACAGATTAGCCCTTGTCATAAGACAAGGGCTTTTTTGTGCCTTTAATTTATGCTGTTGGGCTTATTTTAATGAATGAGTTAATTGGATTAATTACTTGAATTAGTAACTTGAATTAGTTATTTGAATTGGCTAAATGAATTGCTTGAATAAAAGCAGCAGTTGGTTACTTTGTATTAGTAAGCTGAGGCTGCCACGCCGGGGGGCGCGGGTTCGAGTCTCGTCCGCTGCGCCAAACAGATTAGCCCTTGTCATAAGACAAGGGCTTTTTTGTGCCTGTAATTTATGCTGTTGGGCTTATTTTAATGAATTAGTTAATTGGATTAATTACTTGAATTAGTTACTTGAATTAGTTACTTGAATTAGTTACTTCAATTGGTTAAATGAATTGCTTGAATAAAAGCAGCAGTTGGTTACTTTGTATTAGTAAGCTGAGCCTGTCACGCCGGGGGCGCAGGTTCGAGTCCCGTCCGCTGCGCCGAACAGATTAGCCCTTGTCATAAGCCAAGGGCTTTTTTGTGCCTGTAATTTATGACATTGAATGTATTTATCTTAAGCTGAGTCTATTGTTCTGCGGCTTTAACGTGAAAATTATTAAGCTTTAGATACTTCCAATCAGCAGGTTAAAAGGTTGATGTTAAGTTAAAAAATTACGGTAGATGTTTTAATTAAGCCTTGCTCTGATGTGTAATTTAGTATTTTATTAAAGATACAAACTCGCGAGCTATATCGCAGAAAATATAAAAAAGGAATTGTCCATGGTAGAACACATAACTGGCATGCTCGCGCTGATTGGCGTGCTGTCTTTATTGTGTCAATGGTTAGGTTGGAAGTTTCGTCTTCCTGCAATATTACCGTTATTGTTATGCGGTTTGTTACTTGGTCCGGGGCTTGGCATTTTAGACCCTGATGCTATCTTTGGCGATTTGCTGTTTCCCATTATTTCATTGGGGGTCGCGGTTATTCTTTTTGAAGGCGCGTTAACCCTCAATTTTAAAGAAATCAAAGATCACGGCCGCATGGTGACAAACTTAGTGACCTTTGGTGCCTTTATAACTTGGGCTTGTATCGCCCCAGCCGCTCATTGGCTATTAGGCTTTGAATGGCCCATGGCGCTACTTTTTGGTGCATTAGTGGTAGTGACAGGTCCAACAGTAATAGTGCCGATGCTGCGCACAGTAAGGCCAAAATCAAACCTTGCCAGCATCTTACGCTGGGAAGGAATAGTCATAGACCCTATCGGGGCAATTTTAGCAGTATTAGTTTATGAATATATTGCTGTGGCGACCGCTGCAGATCCCACCACCCATATATTATTCGCTTTAGGCATGACATTACTGTTAGGTTTTGGACTTGGGGCGCTTGCTGGCTATCTCATTGGCATTGCACTTCGTAGTAATGTGTTTCCTCATTATCTTAAAAATACTGCGGTATTAACTATTATGCTGGGCGTCTTTGTTGGTTCTAATTTGATCCAAGAAGAGTCTGGGCTGTTAACCGTGACTGTGATGGGCATTTGGTTAGCGAATATGCGTGGGGTTGATATTGCGGATATTTTAGAGTTTAAAGAGACTCTTACCGTATTACTGATCTCCGCCTTGTTTATTTTATTAGCAGCAAGACTTAACTCGACCGCGATGCTTGATTTAGGTTGGGGCGGTGTCGGTGTCTTACTGGTCGTGTTGTTGGTTGCAAGGCCTCTGAGTATCTGGATTTCTGGTATTGGTACTAGTTTATCTAGAGCTGATAAATGGTTTTTAAGTTGGGTCGCACCAAGAGGGATAGTTGCAGCGGCAATTTCTTCGTTATTTGCCATTAAGCTTGAAGCTATTGGGGTTAATGGTGCCAGCTCGATAGTGCCATTAGTGTTTTTAATTATTATTGGCACTGTTGTAATACAAAGCTTAACGGCAGGCCCATGGGCTAAGTTTTTAGGTGTAAAGGCCGATTCATCACAAGGCTTACTGTTATTTGGTGCCTCTAAGTTTTCACGTGAGTTAGCTAAGGTGTTAACGGCTAAGCAAGTGAAAGTGGTATTAGCCGATAATAACTGGGACAACATTCGTCAAGCGAGAATGGCGAATATCCCGGTTTATTTTGGTAATCCGGCCTCTGAACACGCCGAAAACTTTATGGATTTAAGTGGTATAGGTCGAGTGCTAGTGTTATCTCCCTATCGTCAATTAAACCCTTTAGTGAGTTTTCATTTTCAAGACTTATTCGGTACCAATAAAGTGTATGGCTTAAATAATGCCGAAGGGGGAAGTGCCAGACATCAATTGTCAGAGTCTTATTTAAAGCGTTTGTGTTTATTTGGTGAGTCAATTTCTTATGCCAAAATAGCCAGTTACATGGCGAAAGGTGCTGTTATTAAAGTCACTAATATTACGGATAATTTTACATTTGAACACTTTAAACAGCGTTATGGTGAAACGGCGATGCCGTTAATTTACCTGACTAAAGATCAGAAAGTAAAAATTATTTCAGGTACTGAAATTAATGAATTACCAGTCGGTATCGAGTTAATTAGCCTATTGCCGAAAGAGGCGCAAGAGCAAGATATCATCCAACGTAATTTAGCTGAAGTAACAGAAAATGAAGACGCTAATGAGCAAGATGACTCTGGTGAAACTTTCGGCAATACATCAGCTTGAATTTGATTTTGACTAAAAATCAGCAATAAAAAAGCTTCGTATTAACGAAGCTTTTTTTATGGAATTTTTACTTAAGGCTTAAGTTAAAGCGTTTCTAACACCGATAACACCACTTCATGGTGGTTTTTGGTTTTAAATTTATCGAACACATGTACTATTTTGCCATCTTGACCAATGAGGAAGCTCAATCTATGGATACCGTCATAGATTTTGCCCATGAATTGCTTCTCGCCCCACACGCCAAAGGCATCAGCAACGGCATGATCTTCATCACTGAGTAAGGCAAAGTTTAACTCTTGCTTGTCATTGAACTTAAGCAGTTTAGCAACTGGGTCAGGGCTTAAACCCAATACTGTGACATTATGATTTGCTAACTGGTCTTTGCTATCACGCAAGCCTTGAGCTTGCACTGTGCAACCAGGTGTTGATGCTTTAGGGTAAAAATAAACTAACACAGGGCCGGTTTTTAAAGCTTCAGTGAGAGAGACTGATTGGTCAAATTGATTTTGTAGGGTAAATTGTGGTGCTAAATCACCAAGGGTTAAGGTATTCATTTTATGTCCTTATTTTATATTCTATTTGTCACTGTTTTGCATATGATTGATAGAGCACTCAAGTGATAGTTCTTTTGCCAGTTCATGAATACTTTTTTCAAGCTTTATAAGATCAATTTTTTCCGGCACATTGATAGTAAATAAAATATGCTGCGTTAAATTATCGTCGTCAGCGTGAGAGCGCACCGCAGCAAGATCAAGGGAACGATCCGCTAAGAATTCGGTTATTCGCTTCATGGTGCCACGTTGATCTTGACCGTTAACATTGACCTCGATACGCGACACGTAATTTTGTGGTGTATGCTTGGAAGTACGTTTCATTACCATGAGTAATTCAAGCTGTACACTTAAGCTGGGTAACTGGGTTTCTATCTTTGTTATTGCTGCCCAAGAGCCTGAAATCATCATAATTAAGGTAAATTCATTACCAAAAAGTGCCATACGGCTATCGACGATGTCACAGTCACATTCACTTGCTAAACGGGCTAGACGACTTACTAAACCAGGGCGATCAGCACCCATAGCAGTAACGACCAGATAGTTGGTCATGGATTTTCCTCACTTTTTCGATATCATGGAGCGTAAACTAGCGAGCTAACGCAAAGTTTTTTTGCGGGAACTAATGCTACCATAACTAATGTAAAACCACATAAGTATGTCACTATGAAAGTTAATTCATATTAAAAATTTACTTCTTGGCATAACAACTTAGGTGTAAGATTGATTTCAATGAAATAAAGTACCTAACGTCATGATATAAAAAATATGCTTAGCCATTAAACAATCATCTGACGATGTAAATTTGTGCTTTAGTAAAAATGCATTTGAGAGCCCCGTTAATGCTTGTCATTAGTTGTAGGCATCAGTAACATAGCGAATCCTGAAACCTTGGGGAATTTAGATGATAAACGGAAGCATCGTTGCCTTAATCACTCCTATGAATAGTGATGGCACAGTAGATTATAAAAGTCTTGAAAGACTGGTAGAGTTTCATATAGAGCAGGGGACTGATGCGATCGTTGCAGTCGGTACAACAGGTGAGTCTGCTACTTTACCCATTAAAGAACATGCACAAGTTGTGTCGCAAACTGTTAAATTTGCCGCAGGTCGTATACCCGTCATTGGTGGTAATGGCGCTAACGCCACTGCCGAAGCGATAGAACTTACCCAATCAATGGCTGATTCTGGCATTGTTGCCATGCTTGGGGTCACGCCTTATTACAATAAGCCTTCACCTAAGGGCTTAATTGCACATTATAAAGCTGTTGCAGCAAGTACTGATATCCCTCAAATTCTTTATAACGTCCCTGGACGTACTTCAGTGGATATGTTGCCTGAAACCGTGGCTGAATTAGTAGCGGTGGAAAATATTATCGGTGTTAAAGAAGCCACTGGCGATTTAACCCGTGTTGCTCGATTACGCGAGCTTTGCGGTCAGGATTTCAAACTTTATAGCGGCGATGATGCCACTGCGAGAGACTTTTTATTACTTGGCGGTGATGGTGTTATTTCGGTTGCTAATAATATTGTTCCAAAAGCATTTAAACAACTGTGTGATGCAGCATTAGCAGGTGACCATGCTTTATCCGAAAAACTAAACCTACCACTGAAAGGTTTATATGAGCATTTATTCTGCGAAGCTAACCCAATCCCTGTTAAATGGGCTGCGCATCAAATAGGTTTAATTAGCCAAGGACATATTCGTTTACCTTTAACTGAACTTTCTGAGCAGTTTCATGGTCAGTTGTTAGAAGCGATGAAACAAGCCCAGATAGAGGTAACACAATAAATGTTGAAGCAAGTCACTCCAATTTTACTTATAGCAGCAGTTTCTGCTTGTAGTTCACCGACAGATCGTCGCGTTGCCAATGGCAATGATGAATATGTTAACGCCAAAGAAGTCCCACTATTAGTTATTCCAGAAGGCTTGACTGAGCCAACTTATGGCCGTGAATACGACATTCCTAAAGTGGGTAACAAAGTTGATAAAGACTTAGTTGGAAAACGTCTGGATATTCGTCCTCCTTTACTGGTCTTGCCTATGTCTGAAGGTACGCGTATTGAAGAAGGCAGTGACAATATTAAAATTATTGTCGAATCAATTACGACCACAAAAGATCTAAAACAAGAAGTTTTTGATAATTTACATGGTTTCTTAGCAAAACATGAAGTACCTATCGAAAACGAAAATTATGACGAAGGTTTTATCGAAACAGGTTGGATAGACACGCAAGACGTCATAGAAACAAGCTGGTTCGGTGAAGACAAAGTGTATTTACTGCGTCAACGTTACCGTTATGAGGTCGATGTGAGTCCTCATGGTCGCTCAGGCAGCATGGGTATTGATCTCATTGAGCATGAAGAAAGCTACAATGGTGATGATCAGCAAGTGCTATTAACGGCAGAAGATAAACGCCGTTACACCGTTGATATGCTCAATAACACTATTGCTTACATCAGCTTAAAACGTGACAAGCAAATTAAAGCTGACCGTATTCAACAAAGTAAAGGTATTAACGTTGATCTAGTGGCTGAAACAGAAACCACTGGCGCTTATTACATTTCAGAAGTTGATTTCAATAAAACCTGGGATCGATTACGTATTGTATTGCCTGAGCTAGGTTTCGATATTGTTGATATGAACAGCGCCAAAGGTTTGTATTATATTGTCTTGGAAGAAACTGGCGGGTTCTGGAGTTCATTATGGGGCGAAGATAAGTTATCACTTGAAAAAGGTAACTATCGAATTGAGCTTGTTGAAACTGATGATAAAGATCAAACTGAAATCTTTATTAAAGATGCCGCAGGTGAGCCATTAGAAAATGAAACGATTACTGAAATCTATCGCGTAGTCAGCGAAGCAATGAAAGAAGATCGTAAAGTACGATAATGCGTTAAATTAACATTACCTAATTGTTCGTATTTTAGGCTATCAAAAAAAAGAGACAGTATTTACTGTCTCTTTTTTTATGCTTTAAAAACAGTAAAAATAGTCATTTAACCTTCTATATCGATTGTTTACCAATTAAAAAGCTAAGATTGATCTTAGTTAACCCCGATCCCGTATATTCCGCAAATGTTTCCTATGTGTGTTAATTGTAAGAAAAGGTAAAACACCTTGATACCAGTATGATGCTGAGTACACTAGCGGTTGGCTAAATCCCATAACATATCGTTTTTGAGTTTGATGAATGGAATCCCGATGAAAAAAATAATAATTCTCCTCGTTGCGTTACTGATAGGCTGGTTTACATACCAATCTATGAAGCCTACTGAAGAGGCCAAGGTGCGTGCTAAACCTATCCCAAACGTTGTTGTTGCTAAAGTGGCGATGTTGCCAGTAAGAGATGAGGTTGAGGCAATAGGAACCAACAAAGCGTTTGAGTCTATTACTATTACACCAAAAATCACTGAGAAAATCGCAGACATTAAATTTAACGATGGAGATGTGGTTAAAAAAGGCGATTTGCTGGTTCAATTACGTAACCGCGAGCAGCTAGCCAAAGTTAAAGCCGCTGAGTTTAAAGTCAGCGATAATTTACGTGAACTCGACAGAATTCGTAGTTTGGTTACCAGTAAAACGGTAGCAGAACTTGAGCGAGATAGATTACAAACCTTAATCGATACGACCCGCGCTGAGCTTGAGCAAGCTAAAGCTGCTTTGGGTGATCGCGCAATTCATGCACCATTTAGTGGTCGCTTGGGACTAAAGCTTGTCAGTGTCGGCAGTTTAGTGTCTCCAGGTACCCAAATATCGACCTTAGATGATGTCAGTAAAATTAAACTTGATTTCTCAGTGCCAGAGCGTTTTATCCAACAACTCAAATTAGGTAAAACCGTTGAAGCGAAAGCGATTGCTTATCCAGATCGTATATTTAAAGGTGTGGTCACATCTATTGATACAAGGGTAAACCCAACAACACGTGCTGTGGTAGTTCGCGCTATTATTGCCAATGACGATGCAGCGTTATTACCCGGCATGTTGATGAAAGTTAAACTGATTAAACAAAATCGTGAAACCTTATTATTACCAGAGTCTGCCATCATTCCTATTCAATCAAAACACTATGTATACACAGTTAACGAAGAGAATACTGTCGAGCGAAAAGAAGTCACAATAGGCATTCGTAATCGAGGTTGGGTTGAAATTCTTGATGGTGTCGGAATTGGTCAATCGGTCATTATCCGCGGGTTATTAAAAGTAAGACCGGGAGATGAAGTCACCACTCAGGCTGCAGAAGCGTTTAACTTTGCCAATGTCGCTGATGTGGAGAATGCGGCATGATCCTCACTGACATTTCCGTAAAGAGGCCGGTATTTGCTTCTGTTATTAGTATTTTAATTATTATTCTTGGCATGGTGTCATTTGATAAGTTACCTCTTAGAGAATACCCCAACATTGATCCACCGGTAGTATCGATTGATACCAATTATCGCGGCGCGAGTGCTTCAGTGGTTGAAAGTCGCATTACCCAATTAATTGAAGACAGAATTAGCGGCGTTGAAGGGATCAAACAAATTACCTCAAGTAGCCGTGATGGACGCTCTTCTATTACCTTAGAGTTTAATATCAACCGTGATATTGAAGCGGCGACCAATGATGTTCGAGATAGAATTTCAGGGTTACTGGATAACTTACCAGAAGAGGCTGACCCACCAGAAGTAGAAAAGTCCAATGGTGGTGATGAAGTGATCATGTGGCTTAACTTAGTGTCTGATCAAATGAACACATTACAGCTAACAGACTATGCCCGACGCTATTTAGTCGATCGATTTTCAGTTGTCGACGGTGTTGCCAACATCCGTTTAGGTGGCGGTAAAGTTTATGCCATGCGAGTGTGGATAGACAGACAAGCTTTAGCAGCGCGTAAACTGACCGTAGCGGATGTGGAATCTGCGCTGCGCTCAGAAAACGTTGAGCTTCCGGCGGGTTCTATTGAGTCAAAAGAGCGCCATTTTACTGTCAGGGTTGATAGAAGCTTTAGAACCGCTGAAGACTTTGCCAGCCTGGTTATTACCCAAGGTGATGATGGCTATTTAGTGAAGCTTGGTGATGTGGCTAAAGTGCAAATTGGCTCAGAAGAAGAGCGGATAATGTTCCGCGGTAATACTGAATCAATGATTGGCTTAGGGGTATCTAAACAATCAACCTCAAACACCTTAGAAGTCGCCCGTGCTGCCAATGCGTTAGTCGATGTTATTAATCCGACATTACCAGCAGGAATGGAGATTAAGCGCTCATACGACAGCTCAGTATTCATTGAAGCGTCAATTAAAGAGGTGTACCAAACCTTATTTATCGCGATGCTATTAGTGATAGTGGTGATTTATCTGTTCCTAGGCAGTGTGCGCGCGATGTTAATTCCAGCGTTGACTGTTCCAGTGTCGTTAATGGGGACTTTTATTGTTTTATATTCATTAGGTTATACCATTAACTTACTGACTTTGCTGGCGATGATCCTTGCCATTGGTATGGTGGTTGATGATGCCATTGTGATGTTAGAAAATATTCATCGCCGTATTGAGCAAGGTGACTCACCGCTTAAAGCGGCCTATTTAGGTGGCCGTGAAGTTGCTTTTGCGGTAGTTGCGACAACATTGGTATTAATTGCCGTGTTTATGCCGATCACGTTTTTAGAAGGTGATTTAGGTAAGCTGTTTAAAGAGTTTGCAGTTACCATGAGCGCCGCAGTGATTTTCTCAAGCTTAGTCGCATTAACCCTAAGCCCAATGATGTGCTCTAAGTTGCTTAAACCCGCCGGTGAATGCACTTGGTTAGTACGTAAAGTCGATGACGTGATGGATAAGTTATCTGCTATTTATCAATCGCATTTGGTGAGTGCGATTAAAAAGCCCTATCTTATCGGCGTAATTGTCGTGGTGGCTTTTGCGTTAAGTGGCTACTTGCTTAAACAAGTACCTCAGGAATTTGCCCCTCGCGAAGATAGAGGCTCAATGTTTTTGGTGGTTAATGGCCCTGAAGGAGCAAGCTTTGAGTACATTGAAAAGTACATGGATGAAATTGAAGGCCGTTTAATGCCATTAGTTGAATCGGGTGATGTGAAACGCTTATTGATCCGCGCTCCTCGTGGTTTTGGTCGCTCAGCAAACTTTTCAAACGGCATGGCGATTATCGTTTTAGAAGATTGGGCCGAGCGACGTCCTGCCAGTGAAATTATTACTGATATTCGCGCTCGAATTTCGGACTTAGCAGGGGTCAGGGCATTTCCCATTATGCGTCAAGCCTTTGGCCGTGGTGTCGGTAAGCCTGTGCAGTTTGTATTAGGTGGTCCAAGTTATGAAGAGTTAGCTTTATGGCGAGACATCATCATGGAAAAAGCTAAAGAAAATCCGATGTTAACCGGGCTTGATCATGATTATAAAGAAACCAAACCTCAACTTAGAGTGTCAATTGATAAAGACAGGGCTGCTGATTTAGGGGTGTCAATATCACATGTGGGCAGAACCTTAGAATCGATGCTGGGCTCACGTTTAGTGACGACCTTCATGCGAGAAGGGGAAGAATATGATGTGATCATTGAAGGTAATCGTGAAAATCAAAATACTGCTACGGATTTAGAAAATATCTACGTGAGATCTGATCGAACCGGCGAGTTAGTGCCACTATCGAATATTGTCACTGTAGAAGAGTATGCTGATGCCAGCTCTTTAAATCGCTATAACCGCATGCGGGCGATCACTATCGAAGCAAACTTGGCTGATGGCTATAGTCTAGGTGAAGCGTTAGATTATCTTAATGATTTATCCTATACCTATTTGCCTGCTGAAGCGGTGATTAGTTATAAAGGGCAATCGCTGGATTATCAAAGTTCAGGCAACTCCATGTACTTTGTGTTTATCCTAGCGTTAGGTATTGTGTTCTTAGTATTGGCGGCGCAATTTGAAAGTTATGTGCATCCTATGGTGATTATGCTTACAGTACCTCTGGCTACTCTAGGCGCATTAATTGGCCTATGGTTTACCGGACAAAGTATCAATATTTACAGTCAAATTGGTATTATTATGCTGGTGGGGCTAGCGGCTAAAAATGGTATTTTGATTGTTGAATTTGCCAACCAATTGCGTGACAAAGGCATTGAGTTTGAACAAGCAGTCATTCAAGCCTCATCCCAACGTTTAAGACCGATCCTCATGACCGGTATTACCACTGCAGCTGGTGCTATTCCATTGGTGCTATCAAGTGGTGCGGGCTCTGAAACACGTTTTGTGATTGGCGTGGTAGTGTTATCAGGTATTTTGTTAGCAACCTTCTTCACCTTGTTAGTGATCCCGGTGGCTTACAGTATCTTTGCCCGAAACAGTAGCTCGCCTGAAGCGATTGCCAAGCAACTAGAACAAGAGTTAACGACTTAGTGACAATCTGCTTAAGTGAATTAGCTGTTATAAACGCTATGTTGACTTAAGCACTTCAAAAAGCCAGTTGTGAATAGTCACAACTGGCTTTTTTATGTCTGTATAGTGACAACTCAGTGACAACCCTATAATTCACAGCTAATCGAAGGTTAACGATGAAAAAATCCGACAAGAAACGTGATAACCAAATTCGTCAGCAGTTAACACTGGTGTGTGATTTATTAATGTCAGAGTGTGAGGGCTTTCAATGGCTCACGCATTCGGTAAACTACACCGCTTTTCCTAAATCGTTAAAAGTGATTTGTGTATTTAGTAATGAGGCGCAAATAACCAAGGTCAAATTAGCCAAGCAAGATGCGTTTATTGTGCAGATGATAAGCCATTATTTACAGGCTGTTTCTGTGGAGATAACTGCTGGGCAGATTGTATTAGACAGTGAAGCGGCATGTGATAGTCAACATGAGGGTAATTGGGCAAAGCGTTTAACTTAAGTCATTATTATTTTTGCTTAACACTAGGGTAATTAGCGCAGCTTAACTTGGGTTTACAGCAAATAAAAAAGGGAAAGCAATGCTTTCCCTTTGGTATTTTTAGTTAGCTTTAAAAAGTGAGTTAAGCCGCTTTAACTTGCTTGGCTTCACTAACAACCTTTGCTTCAAGCTCTTCAGGGTCAAAGTCATCAACATTGATTGACTTCATACGACCAATTTCAGCTCTTTCAAGTAAGGCCACTTCAGTATCACTTAACACACCTAAGGCTTTACCTTGTGCAGCGACTTTATCTAACCACATAAATGGTAGGCGTTTACCGGCAGCTTTACAGACTTTGTCGTATAAAGGCTCTGAAGCTAAAATATCTAATAAAGTTTGCTCTTGAATACCTACCGCATTGTGCTCTGAAGCTGTCCAGAATTGGCCTTGGCCTAAACGGTCACGACTGGCACATGGCGTTTGCATAATTTTAGACACTTTATGGTCTAATACATCGCTAGGACGTTTTAGTGGGCGACCAAATGGGAAGATAACAGCGCGAAGTGTAATGCCAAGACCCATAGGGAAGTTATCCAGTAAGTCATCTAAAGATGTTTGTAGTTTATGTAGTGAATCTTCTACAGCCCATTGAACTAACGGTAAATCTTCAGTTAAACGACCATCATCTTCATAACGCTTAAGCGTTGCAGACGCTAAATATAGCTGACTTAATAAATCACCTAAGCGTGCTGAAATACGTTCTTTACGCTTAAGGTTACCGCCAAGTGTTGCCATCGCTAAATCCGAAAGCAGGGCTAAGTTAGCACTGAAACGATTCATCTGCTGATAATAACGTTTCGTTTTATCATTATAAGGTGATTTGGTGAAGCGGCTAGAAGTAACGCCCATCCAGAAACTTCTTACAAAATTAGACATCGCAAAGCCAATATGACCGAAGATGGCAGCATCGAAGTTACTTAAGCCTTGACCCGATGTGGTATCAAAAGCAGATTCCATTTCAGCTAATACATATGGATGACAGCGAATAGCGCCTTGTCCATAAATAATCATAGAACGGGTTAAAATGTTGGCACCTTCAACGGTAATTGCAATCGGCGCTGCTTGATAACCACGACCCAAATAGTTATTTGGACCTAGACATACACCTTTACCGCCGTGAATATCCATGGCGTCGATAACACACTTTTGCATTCTATCGGTTAAATGGAATTTAACGATGGCAGAGATAACTGATGGCTTTTCACCTAGACCAATCCCCACAGTAGTTAATGAACTTACAGCATCCATCAAGTAAGCATTACCGCCAATACGTGCCATTGGCTCTTCAATACCTTCTAATTTACCGATAGGTAGTTTGAACTGACGACGAATTCGAGCGTAAGCACCTGTAGCTAATGCAGCTGTTTTAACGCCACCAGCAGAGTTTGACGGCAGGGTAATACCACGGCCTACAGAGAGACATTCAACTAGCATGCGCCAGCCTTGACCGGCCATTTCAGGGCCACCAATGATAAAGCTCAGTGGCACGAATACTTCGTTGCCACGAGTTGGACCATTTTGAAACATACAGTTCAATGGGAAGTGACGACGACCGGTTTCAACCCCTTGAATATCAGTAGGGATAAGGGCACAAGTAATACCTAAATCTTCGGTATCACCTAATAAGCTGTCAGGGTCGCGTAATTTAAATGCCAAACCTAATACTGTCGCCACTGGTGCTAAGGTAATGTAGCGTTTGTTCCATGTTAGTTTCATACCTAACACTTCTTCGCCTTCCCATTCACCTTTACAGACGATACCAAAATCAGGGATCGCGCCAGCATCACTACCAGCTTCTGGGCTAGTAAGTGCAAAACAAGGCACTTCAAGACCTTTAGCTAAACGCGGTAAATAATGATCTTGTTGTTCAGTCGTACCATAGTGTTGCAGTAACTCACCAGGGCCTAGAGAGTTTGGTACCCCAACCGTTGATGCAAGTTCACTACTCACGCCAGCTAATTTTTGCAATACACGTGACTGAGCATAAGCTGAGTACTCAAGACCACCGTATTTCTTTTTGATGATCATGGCGAAGAAGCCTTCGTCTTTTAAGTATTGCCAAACTTCTTGTGGAAGGTCAGCTAGCTCATGTGAAACCTGATGTTGGTTAACCATTTTACACACAGTTTCAACTGGGCCATCTAAAAACGCTTGCTCTTCAGCAGTTAAACGCGCTTTAGGGTAGTTATGTAATTTATTCCAGTTAGGGTTACCAGCGAATAAGTCAGCTTCCCACCAGGTTGTACCTGCTTCAATGGCTTCTTTTTCAGTGGTAGACATTTCAGGCATGATGCCTTGATATACTTTAAGCAGTGGACGTGAGATGAAATTCTGACGAAATGATTTAACATTTAAAGGTAATGCTAAAACTATATAGACAACCCAAGCTAGACTGCCAACAATATCTAATACACTACCAATTAACATTACAACTGCTGCTGCAATTGTTGCTGTTAATAACGACACCCGCAAGTAAGTTGCTGCGCCGAGTACCGCGATCATGGCGATGATCCAAATAAGTGTCTCCACTGTCTTCCTCCTTAAAAGTGTTTAATATTTAAACACCTACAAATTAATGATCCTATTCACAGAACTGACCGTGGTCTGACCTGTATCACATAAAATTAAACCTAACTGGCGCTGATTACAAGTTATTTCAAACAATTGTTTAAAATATTTTGTTTAATAAAAATGCCAATTTTTTTCTGCACTAGGTACAATATAAATTACGTAATATTTTGAGTTAATTATATTTTTAAGGCGTGTTTCATGTGTGAGTTACTAGCGATGAGCGCTAATGTCCCAACGGATATTGTATTTAGTTTCACAGGCTTAGCTGAAAGAGGTGGTGTTACTGGGCCACATGTTGATGGTTGGGGGATCACTTTTTATGAAGGCAAGGGCAGCCGCACCTTTAAAGATGCTCGTCCTAGCAGTGAATCCCATGTCGCTCAGCTCATTAAATCTTATCCAATCAAAAGTGAGATTGTCGTCAGTCATATTCGTCAAGCAAACCGTGGCTGTGTTGCGCTGGAAAATACCCATCCTTTCACCCGCGAGTTATGGGGCCGATATTGGACTTATGCCCATAATGGGCAGTTATCAGACTACCAAAATAAGTTTCAAGTAAATCATTTTCAGCCTGTTGGGGACACCGACAGTGAGCTGGCATTTTGCTGGATTATGGAACAGGTGTTAGGTGAGTTTGGTCATACGCCACCCGATGACATGAAACAGGTGTTTGAATTTGTAGCAACGCTGGCTGATGACATTCGAGCTTTAGGTGTTTTTAATATGATCCTAAGTGATGGTGTCGATTTAATGAGTTATTGCACTAATAATTTGTGCTTCATTACCCGCCGTGCGCCTTTTGGCAAAGCCAAATTAATCGATACTGATGTGGTTATTGATTTTAATAAAGAAACGACACCCAATGATGTCGTTACAGTGATTGCTACTCGTCCGCTGACAAAAAACGAACAGTGGCATATTTTACAGCCTGGCGAATGGAAGTTATTTAGGCAAGGCGAATTACTGATTAACAGTTAATCCAGCGTTTGCTTTAGTAACAGCTGTATCGGATTCTATTGCTTGCTGAATTTGATAATTATCTAACTGAATATCAAGCTGCTTACTACCTTTAGAAAAATGACTTAAACGCACGGGTAAGTAATTTAATTCTGGCGCCATCCAAAAAAAGGTTTGGCGCTTTTTACTTTTTCGTACCACTTCTATTTTTACGGTTTGATAAGTGCCACTGTCTAATATCACTTGTTCTTTGCCGACAATTTTAAATTCATAATCATCAAACTCTTTTTCTTTGACCATTTTGTATTTAAGCAATTCGGGTTGGCGGTACATATCCATTCTAAATATTAATTGAGATACCAAGGGATCGTAGATATCCTCGGCAAAGGGTAATTTCTCTCTTTCGTCTTTATATATGGTGTGGATAACGCCTTGTCCAGCAGCAAAGGCGGTTTGCTCTGTGTAGTCAGATCCGGTGCCGCTACGTTTACTCATATAGCGGATGGGCTTAACCTTGCCATCTTCGAGTTTGAACTCACTATTAAGGTTACGCACATCCGATAGCATTAATAAGCTGATATCGCTATCAAAGCGATAGTTATAGTAGCCATTATCACTTTCAGGCAACTGGTAGCGAGCTTTACCGAGTTCGATACTGCCATAGAACACCCGATATTCAGCAGAGTGAGGGGTTAATGCTTTGAGGTACTCGAGGTTTTCCTTGTCATCAGAAGCGACAGCATTAGGGGCCTGAGACAATGTAATGACAATAATATTGGCTAATAAAGCGGTGAATTTTCTAATCAAAGTAATACCTACCCATGCAATATTTAAAAAGGTAACGACATGACAAGGGTTGCAATGTCAGGGCGCCATTCATATTTTGACAATGAAACCTTGCCTTGGTTCACTTCTACTCCATCTGATCTTAGTCGCTGTTGCTGATTTTGGAAATGAATAGAATTGACTTTAAAAGAAATTTTTCCTTGGCTGTTAATCACTCTATACCAAGGTAAGTTTAGGTTATCGGGGGCGTCTTTGAGTGCTTTAGACACATACCTGGCTCTACCTGGTAGCCCAGCTAAGTCAGCCACTTTACCATAAGCTAAAACATGACCTGTGGGGATCATATTTACAATAAACCAAATTCTTTGCTTTGGGCTAAGGTTTTCCATTGATGGCTTTTGATCAGGTATGGGATGATAATTTATTGTAACCCGCTTTGGTGTTGCGAGTTAAGTAGACAATAGTAAGTATTCAATAGCCAGCTTATGAGTGTTGGTTATCGCTCATGGTTGATGAGCGATACTTTTTGAGTGAGTTTATAACAGTGAGACGAAATACTGACAGGGTTAATACTGTGGATATAAAGCAGGTTTATATGACTGTTAAATAAATACACAAGAAATGAGACAAGGCGCCTGCAAGTACAAATAAATGCCAAATAGCATGATTATAAGGAATACGCTTATTGACATAAAAAATAACCCCGATGCTATAAAAAGCCCCACCTGCAAGTAATAGGTTAAAGCCTAAATCTGACATGCCTTTGATTAAATCTCCCATGATGGTGACACAAAGCCAGCCCATAACAAGATACAAAATAACACTTAGCCCTTTGAAGCGGCCAATAAATAAGGTTTTAAAAATAATACCGCCTAAGGCTAATAACCATATTGCAGTTAGTATTAGCGTAGCACTATCATTTTGAAGGCTAATTGACATTAAAGGTGTGTATGTACCAGCAATAAGCAAATAGATTGCACAGTGATCAGCCATTTTAAAGCGTTTACGCCATAAGGGGCTTTTACTGGAATGGTATAAGGTTGAGGCCAGAAAAAGCATAATAATACTTAATCCATACACAGTGATCCCGATAGTGTCAGCGATATTAAGTTGGCCATTCGCTTTTATTAGCATTGCAATTAGCGCGGCGATACCCGCAAGTACCCCTATACCATGGGTGATACTGTTAGCTAATTCCTCAATCACACCATAGTCTGACTTTGATGTAGGTGTTGGTGCTAATGTTTGATTAGCATCTAACTCAAGTGACATAGTTGCATACAACCTTGTTAAGCAATTTACATTGAGTCTACCAGCAATATTCATAATAGGCCATGACTTTAGCGTACACGTGTAAGCTTAAGTTTGACGCTATGATAACTGTCTGATTTTGTGGGGAGTCGTGTGTCATCGACATAAATTAAATGAACTTAATGGCTTTTTTATCATCTAGTTTATGGTCAGCTTGTGGTTGAAGTCTGATCTAGCACGATTTATATCCAGTGATTCAAAAGCGACAGGAGGCGCGAGTAATGAACCAAGGTGGTGATAAACATTTAACACAAGGATTGGCAGCAAACACTAATTTTGAACCGGGTGCTAGTGGAAATTCGACAGGCTTAAATGGCACACAAGTTTCACATGGACAGCTTTACATAAATGCAAGCCGCCAAGAATCTGCGGTTGAAGTGATAGATTTCTGTGATCATGTTGTGATGTTACAAACGGTGAATGCAACTAGCACTGAAGTAACTAGCACTGAAGTAACTAGCACTGAAATAATGAGCACTGATGTAATTAAAGCCCAAACATTACCGCTGATCTGTGGGCTGATCGACAATCAAAATAATCAAGGTCGCTTTTTAAAACAAAATTCTGATAACGAGTTTAAAAAGATACTGACATCACCATCGAGCATTATTGTTGCAGGGCTACATGTTGTGCTGGTGTTTATGCTATTTTCCTTAGCTGATAACACCATTAGCCATTTTGTCGAGATCAGCCGTGAACAAGCCGTTAAAGCTGCGACATCTGAAAGTAACAACCAAGAAATAAAAGCCTACTTTTTAACGGCTGAGCAAATTACCCAGCTAGCTAAGACCCTGCCAAGTGAACAAGCCTTGATTGAAGAGGTCGTCAGTGAAGTCATTACCAATGAAGAAATAATCGATCAAACTATATCGAACAAACAAAGCACTAATAAGGTTGTCGATACAAGCTCAATAGCGCCTGCAGTTGCAACTAGCCCAAAAGATACTGTCAATCAAAAGGCAATTTCCCCAAAGCCTATTGACCAAAAAGCTGTTAACCAAAAGCCCATTGACTACAAGCCCATAATTGAAAAATTGCCAATAGCAGAAGCAGTGCAAGCCGAAACGCACCAGTTCGATTGGTCTTCAGTTGATAGCATGTATCTGCAGCAGCAAAAAGATAGCAGTAACGAACATCTATTTAAGCCACAATTGTTTAATGAAACCATCTCAGAGGCCAATACCATAACAAGCGACAATTTATCGGCCATCAATCAAGCTAGCCATTCCTTTATAAATAAACTCAATCAACAACAAGTTAATCAGCAAATAAGTCAGCAAGCCCATTTAGCGACTTCTGTTAGTGGTGCCAGCACCAGTGAGTTAACCCCTGAAATGGATGATATAGAGTTAATAGTAATAGAAGATAAGCGCCAACCAACTACCCTCAATCATCGTTTAGATCCAAATAGAATGGTTAAGATTGGTGAAACTTGCCATCGATTGGTGGCATTACCAACCCAAATTAACCCTTATGCCGAAGGCTTAGATTTAGGACACCCATGTGAAGGAGGCAAAACAAAAAAAGCACTAAATAACGCCATTCAACAACGCTTATCGAAACTAAAATTACCTTGAACTGTTCAGACTTTCACAAAAGATTTATTTCAACAACATCAAAAATGAATAATATTTATCAAATTTATTCATCAAATTATTTC